>NZ_JBSHAM010000010.1:0-162005 GCF_053611505.1 Amycolatopsis sp. NPDC054798
TCGGCCCGATCACGGCCCGCCCGGGCCGGATCACCGCGACCACCGAGGACGCCGACGACGGCCCGTACCGCACCGGCGTGCACCTGGCCGAACTGTCCACAGCGGACTGGGACCTGCTGCTCGACCGCGCGGCCGACCACTCCGGGCACCTCGCCGCCCTGCTCGACCGGCATCTGCCGCCGGAATTGGCCGAGGTCGTCCCGCTGCTGCCCGGCATCGGCGACCTCGACCCGGACTGCGACTGCCCCGGCTGGGAACTCCCGTGCCGGCACGCCGCCGCGCTGTCGTTCCAGGTCGCGTGGCTGCTCGACGCCGACCCGTTCCTGCTGCTGCTCGCCAGGGGCCGGACCGAGCAGGAGGTGCTGGACGAACTCGGCCGCCGCACCGCCACCCGGGTCACCACGGGAATGCTGGCCGCGGACGCGTACGCGCGGGAGGTGCCGCCGTTGCCGGATCTCGCGGAGTTCACGCCCCGCGTCCGCTGAGCCTGCTCTGCCGCGGGCGGCAAGGGCCCGTTGAAGTCGCTCTGCCACCAGGCGGCAGGCCGCACAGTCGCCGGTCACCCGATCCGGTTGCTCGCACCCCAGCGACTCTGCCCCCGGCATTGGGGGACAGGCGCCTTTCGGCATGGATTTCCTCAGGCTGATCCCGGGCACGACGGCCACTGGTGGCAGGGCTTCATCTCGGCGGGCGCGGCGGCGGAGCGCCGAGCGGACGGCGGTCGGCACAACCGCTGGCTCCGCATTCGCAGGCCCATCGGTAGGGCGGCGCGGTGCTGCCGGGAATCACGTCGCGCCCGGTGGCCTCGGCCCAGAGCCGTCCCTGCCGAGCCGCGACGTCGTTCTCGAACGCTCTCTGCTCGGCCAGTTCGCGCCCCGGAGCGAGCCTGCCGGTGATGCCGGGCGCGAGAGCGGATGCCACGGCGTCGTACGTCGCGGGCCAGTCCGGGTCGTCGGGCACCTCGATCACCGGGCGACCGGCAGCGGCGGCCTCGCTGCGGACCAGCTCGGCGATCACGGTGTCGCGAGCGACGAGGCGTTCCAGACGCTCCGGATCAGCCTCCGGCCGAGACGAGCGCGCCGCGCGCGTCCGCTCCGGCGAGGGTAGGAGGAACACGGCGCTTCCTATCGGCAGCAAGGCAGCCATCGACGGCAGCAGCTGCGGCCCCTCGACCAGCACGGGCACGGGTTCCGCGGCCCGGGCGCGCACGTCGGCGACGATGAGCGGCAGGCGCGCGTGCGCGGTCGCGACGAAGGCGGCAGCGGCGTGCTCAGGGCCTTGAGCGAGTTGCTCGTCCAGGGTCGTGCTCGCTGCGGGGAGCCGCTCCTGGTGGTCGTAGGTCCACAGATCCACCGGGTGCAGCGGAAGATCGAAACGCCGGCTCACCAGCCACGCGATCGTCGACTTGCCAGCTCCTTGCGCGCCGCCGAGCCAGATCATCGCCGGCCACGGCCTGTCCATCACAAATCCCGGTCCATCACAGCCCCCCGCAGTGCTGACGGTCTCCGACCGGGTTGAGCGGGTTTCCCGGCACCCCCAGGGAAGCCGGGAAACCCGCTCAACCCGGCTACGTCCTCATCGCTGCGAGCCGAACCATTGCAACAAGCGCATGTCCAGCTCGTGCTGATCCTCGCCGGCCCAGACCACGTGCCCGTCCGGCCGCAGCAGCGCGGCCGGCACGTCGAGGTCCTCGCTCACGTCCACGACGCGGTCGACCCGGTCCGCCCAGCCCTCCGCGGACAGCTGCCCGTTCTGGTCCAGCAGCAGCCCGCGGCCCTGGTGCATCAGCTCGTACAGCCGCCCTCGCTTGAGCGCCAGGTCCGGCATCCGCCGCCCGAGCAGCGGATGGCCGTCGCCGAAGTCGTAGCGGATGTCGAGCGCCAGCACCTTCTCCAGCAGCAGCCGGTTGACCTCCTCGAAGGCCATCAGCTCCGTCATCAGCCGCCGCATCGCGCGGCCGTCCGGATCCGGCGACATCACCACGGCCTGTGCGCGGACGTTGTCCAGCACGGCGTCCGCGACCGGATGCCGTTCGGCCTCGTAGGTGTCCAGCAGCCCCTCCGGAGCCCAGCCGTTGACCTCGGCGGCGAGCTTCCACCCGAGGTTGAACGCGTCCTGAAGGCCGAGGTTGAGCCCCTGCCCGCCCAGCGGCGGGTGGACGTGCGCCGCGTCGCCGGCCAGCAGCACCCGGCCGACCCGGTAGTGCTCGGCCTGCCGCGTCGCGTCCCCGAACCGCGAGAGCCAGCGAGGGGAGTGCACGCCGAAGTCCGTCCCGGCGTACTCGCGCAGCTGCTGTTTGACCTCGTCCAGCGTCGGCGTCCGTGCCTCCCGGTCCTCGACCACCCCGGCCGCGGGCACCACCACGCGGAACATCCCGTTGCCGATCGGCCCGACCCCGAACCACAGCTGCGTTTTGCGGATTTCCATGACCAGCGCGGTGATTTCGGCGGGATCCGCCGTCGCCTCCATCTCGCCCAGCAGCACCTCGCGCCGCGCGGGCTCGCCCGGGAACGCGACGCCGAGCGCCTTGCGCACCGTGCTCCGCCCGCCGTCGCAGCCGACGAGGAAGCGCGCCCGCAGTTCGCTGCCGTCGGCCAGAGAGACGCTCACCCCGTCCTCGTCCTGGCTCAGCCCGACGACCTCGCAGCCGCGCCGGATCTCCGCGCCCGCCTTGACCGCGTGCTCGGCCAGCAGCCGGTCGGTGATGGGCTGCGGAAGCCCCAGCACGTACGGATGCGAGGTGTCGAGCCGTTCCGGCGCGGGCCGAGGGATCCCCGCGAAGAAACCCCCGACCGGGTGCGTCGAGCCCTCCGCGAGGAACGGCTCCAGCATCCCCCGCTGGTCCAGCACCTCCATGCTGCGCGAGTGCATTCCCAGCGCCCGCACGAACTTCGGCGGTTCCGCCTCCTTCTCCAGCACGACCACGCGCACCCCGTGCAGCCGCAGTTCCGCCGCCAGCATCACGCCCGCCGGCCCGGCCCCCACCACGATCACGTCCACCATGAACTTTGCGTCCCCTGTACCGGAGCCGCGTTCCCGCCGGCGGTCTTTCCGCTGGCAGCGGCTCCGGCGGACGATTGTGGAGCACCACCCGGGTCTTGCCGCAAGCCCCGGGTGGTGCTATATGTTTAAGTGGGCAGGGAGAGCTTCCTGCCCACTTCTGTATCCAGGGGACTTTTCTCAGCCCTCCCGGCGGGCCATCAAGTACGCCTGGTCCGTCGAGTCGAACGGCGGCTCCGGAGCGCGCACCAGCCGGGCCTCCACCGCGAAACCGGCGGCGGTCAGCAGCTGCGCGACGAAGTCCGGGTCCAGCCGGTACGCGTCCGCCCCGATGTCGTGGCCGTAGGCGTTCTCGATGCGCTTGCGCTCGTTGCCGCCCACCTGGAACGCGGTCAGCAGCCAGCCGTCCGGGCGCACCACCCGCGCGAGTTCCTTGGCCAGCACCGGAAGCTGCTCCGGCGGCGTGTGGATGAGCGAGTACCAGGCGAGCGCCCCGGCGAGAGAGGCGTCGGCCAGGTCGAGCGCGGCCAGCGACCCGACTTCGAACCGCAGGCCCGGATGCGTCCGGCGGGCGATCTCGACCATCGCGGGGGACAGGTCGACGCCGAACACGTCCAGGCCCAGCGAGGCGACGTACCCGGTCAGCCGGCCCGGGCCGCAGCCGAGGTCGCCCACCGGACCCTCTCCGGTCCGCTCGGCGAACGCGCCCAGCATCGCCCGGTCCCACGTGCTCGCCTTGAGCGCGTCCTTCAGCAATTCAGCGTAATTCTCGGCAACAGTGTCGTACGCGGTCCGCGTCTCGGTCACGTAAACAGGTTCGGTCACGGGCAGGGACAGTAGCCCGCTCCGCCGGACCCTGTCCGGCGAAACACGCGGACTAGACGCGGGCGCGGGCGATGATCGCGGAAATGTCGGTTCCAGCGGGCAAAGTGCCGAAAGCCAGGCCCCAGTCGCCGCCGAACCGCGTGCCGCAGAACGCGTCCGCCACCGCGCGCGGCGCGTGCCGCACGAGCAGCGAACCCTGCAGCACCAACGCCATCGACTCGACGACCCGCCGCGCCCTGAACTCCAGATCGTCCACATCGGACAGATCCTTCTTGAGCCGGTCGACCGCGTCGTCCAGCCGCGCGTCGCCGCCCGCGGCGAGTTCGACCTCGGCGAAATACGCCGCCACCGACTCCGGCTGCCGCCCCATCGCGCGCAACGCGTCGAGCGCGGCGACGTTGCCCGAGCCCTCCCAGATCGACATCAGCGGCGCTTCCCGGTACAGCCTCGGCATGCCCGATTCCTCGACGTACCCGTTGCCGCCAAAGCATTCCAGCGCCTCGGCGGCATGCATCGGGGCACGCTTGCACACCCAGTACTTGGTCACCGCGAGCCCCAGCCGGCGGAACGCCTGCTCCTGCTCGTCGCCGGGCCGATCGCCCGCCGCGGCGAGCCGCATCGACGCCGCCACCGCCGCTTCCGCCTCGATCACCAGGTCCGCCAGCACGTTCGCCATCAACGGCTGGTCCACGAGCGCCTTGCCGAACGCGTACCGGTGCGTCGCGTGGTGCACCGCGCGGACCGCGCCCAGCCGCATGCCCGAAGAACTGCCGAGCGCGCAGTCGAGCCGCGTGTTGTTGACCATCTCGATGATCGTGCGGACCCCTCGGCCCTCCTCGCCGACGAGCCAGCCCACCGCGTCGTCGTACTCGATCTCCGACGAAGCGTTCGACCGGTTGCCGAGCTTGTCCTTCAAACGCTGCAACCGGATCGGGTTCCGGCTGCCGTCCGGGAGCACGCGGGGGAGCAGGAAGCAGGACAGCCCGCCGGGGGCCTGCGCGAGAGTGAGGAACATGTCCGACATCGGCGCGCTCGTGAACCACTTGTGCCCGACCAGCCGGTAACTGCCGTCGCCCGCGGGCCGCGCCGCGGTG
Source organism: Amycolatopsis sp. NPDC054798 (assembly GCF_053611505.1). Classification (NCBI taxonomy): domain Bacteria; kingdom Bacillati; phylum Actinomycetota; class Actinomycetes; order Pseudonocardiales; family Pseudonocardiaceae; genus Amycolatopsis; species Amycolatopsis sp. NPDC054798. Next base: position 4,920 of record NZ_JBSHAM010000010.1, read on the forward strand.
GTGTTGGCCCGGACGTCCGAGCCGCCCTGCTTCTCGGTCATCGACATGCCCGCGATCAGGCCGCGTTTCGTGCCCGGCTCGCGCAGCCCGAAGTCGTATTCGGTCGACGCCAGCAGCGGCTCGTACTTCCCGGCCAGCTCCGGATTCGCGCGCAACGCCGGAACCGCCGCGTACGTCATGGAAATCGGGCAGGTGTGCCCGGCCTCGGACTGGCTCCAGACATAGAACTTCGCCGCCCGCGCCGCGTGCGCGCCCGGCCGCTCGTCCCGCCACGGCGCGGCCTGCAACCCGTGCGACACCGCGACGTTCATCAGGTCGTGCCAATGCGGATGGAACTCGACCTCGTCGATCCGGCGCCCGTAACGGTCGTGCGTGCGCAGCACCGGCTCGTTCTCGTTGACCAGCCGGCTCCACTCCTGCACCTGCTCGCTGCCGGCCAGCCGCCCCAGCTCGTGCAGCTCGTCGGCGACCCACGACGCGTCCGTGCGCCCGACCGCCTCCGCCAGCGCCGGATCGGCGGCGGTGTCGTGCTCCAGCGGCGGAACCTGATTGACGACCTCATGCGTTGCGGGCATTCGAACCTCCCAGTGACCGCACGACGAACGTGCGCAACTCGCTGACCTCAGCCGACCCGCCGCTGGTCAGCGGGCCGATCAACACCTCCGCCGCGGCGCCCACCAGCGCCGCCGCGCTCACCGCCGCGTCCTGCGCGGGCAACACCCCGGCCCGCACCCCCTCGGCGACGTGCCCGGCCACGACGTCCCGGAACACCCGCCGGAACTCGAGCCGCTCCGCGTCGATCACCGCGTCCACCGGCTCGGCCAGCAGCGCATACGCCAGCCGCGGCGCCTTCAACGCCCGCATCGCGAACGTCTCGAACACCGCCACCACCCGCGTCACCGGATCGGCCGGCCCGGCCGCCGCCGACCGCACCGCCTCGACCTCGCGCGACACGACCTGCCGGAACACCCGCACGACCAGATCGGCCTTGGTGGGGAAGTGCCGGTAAACCGTGCCGACCGCGACGCCCGCCCGCTCGGCGACGGCCGCTACCGAGCAACCGGCGTACCCGTGCTCGGCCAGCTGCTGCACGGTGGCGTCCAGGATGGAGTCGCGAAGCGCGTCGAGACGCTCCTGGACTTTGGGCGTTCTGCGGTAGGCCACGGCAAGGAGTGAACCACTGATTCACAACTTGCGTCAACGGTCTCGTGCGGATGCGCGTCACCGCCTTATTCGCTTGCCGCACCAGGTCCGGCCCCGGGACCATGCCCGGTATGCGCTTCTCGATCAACATCCCGAACTTCGGCGACTTCGCCGATGCCCGGACCGTGGCGAGAGTGGCGGCAGCGGCCGAACAAGAAGGCTGGGACGCGCTGTTCCTCTGGGACCACGTGGTCCACGACAAAGAAATCCGCCGAGGCCAGCCCTTCGGCGACCCCTGGATGCTGCTGACCGCGGCCGCGCTCGCGACCTCCAAGCTCAAAATCGGCACCCTGGTCACCGCGGTGCCCCGACGCCGCCCCGAACACCTCGCCCGCCAGGTGGCCACCCTCGACGCCCTCAGCGGCGGACGGGTCATCTTCGGCGCCGGGCTCGGCGGGCCGATCCAGGACGAATTCGGCAGTTTCGGCGAACCCACCGACCCGGTCGTCCTCGCCGAACACCTCGACGAAAGCCTCGGCCTGCTCGACCGATACTGGTCCGGCAACCCCGTCGACCACGACGGCAAGCACTACCAAGTCCGCGACGTCACGCTCCTGCCCGCCACCGTCCAGCAACCGCGCCCGCCGGTCTGGCTGGCCGCCGTCTGGCCCAACCGCAGGCCCGTCCGCCGCGCCGCACGCTGGGACGGCATCGCCCCGCTGTTCAAAAACGCCACCCACGGCGTCGTCCCGGCCGCGGAAGACGTCCGCGATGTCGTGTCCTACGCCCGAAAACACGGCGCGGGGGAGAAGTTCGAAGTCGTCGTCGGCGGCCGTACCCCGGGCGACCCGGCCCGGGCCCGCGACCTCATCGCCCCGCTCGCCGAAGCCGGCGCGACCTGGTGGGACGAACGGCAGCTGATCACCACCAGCGACCTCGACCGCCTCGAACCCACCCTGCGCCGCATCAGCCAAGGCCCGCCAAGGGGAGTGGGCTAAACCTCGACCACCAGCACCCGGCTCAACCGCTCCGCCAGCGGCCGCACCGACTCAGCCGACACCCCGCCGCGCAATCCGGCAGCCGGGAGAAACCGCACCGTCGTCCCGGTGGTCCCGTCCGACGGCACCGCAACCAGTTCGTCAGCCGGGATGCCGTGGTGATACCGCTGCGTCCACGCACCCTCGGCGCGGCGATTCGTATGCACCAGCCACTCGCTCAACGCGGCGACCACCGACATCCCGTACCGCGGATGCCCGTCAGGAAGGGGAGTGGCGGGCGGGGAATCGAAGTACCGCAAGTCCTTCGTCGCCATCACCGGTTTCCGCACCGGCCGCCCGTCATCGCCGACTGTCATCTGCGTCCCGCGGCCATCGTCCGAAATCGAAACCGAACCATCCGGGTGAAATTCGACCACCGCGCGACCGGCACCTTGATCCTCAGCCTCGTCAGCGGCGTAGGCGAGCACTTCGAGAATCAGGTGAGCCATCCCGGCAGGGGCGTACCGCGCCGGATTCTCGCGGATCAGCCGCAGATGCTCAGGATCGTGATCACGGGACCAGTCGTGTGTCGTCGGCTCAGGCAGCGGCATCCACCGATCCTTCCACCGCAGCTTGACCTTGTCTGCACTCCAGCACCTAGCGTCGCGGCCATGACCACAACACTGATTACCGGTGCCACCAAAGGACTCGGCTACGAAACCGCCCGGCGCCTGATCGCCGCCGGACACACCGTGTACCTCGGCGCGCGCGACACGGCCCGAGGCCAACGAGCCGCAGAAGAACTTGGCGCACGAACCGTCCAGCTCGACGTCACCGATGAAGCGTCAGTCCTCGCCGCAGCGAAAACCGTCGAAGCCGACGGGGGACTGGACGTTCTCGTCAACAACGCGGGCATCGCGGTCGAGTTGAAGAGCGACGGAGAGCCAATCGGTGCCGCGGAAGTCACTGCTGACTTAATGCGGGAAACGTTCGAGACCAACGTCTTCGGCGTCGTGCGAGTGCTGCGTGCGTTTCTGCCGCTCCTCGAACGTTCGTCAGCGCCGGTGGTGGTGAACGTCAGCAGCGCGCTGGGGTCGCTGGGCAGGATGACAGACCAGGCGACGCACCAGTACGCGTACGCCGGTGTCGCATACCCGGCGTCGAAGGCTGCGGTCAACATGGTGACCGTGCAGTACGCCAAAGCGTTCCCAGGCATCCGGATCAACGCTGTCGAACCTGGCTACACCCGGACGGACATCAACGGACTCCGCGGCGGACAGCCAGTCGAGAAGGGCGCGGAGATCATCGTCCGGATGGCGCAGATCGGCACAGACGGACCGACCGGCACCTACACGGACATCGACGGCCCGCTCCAGTGGTGATTCGATAGGCGGAGCGCTCGGCCAGCTAGGGGGAGGATGACCGAGTACCACTGGCCGGAAGGCTTCGAGGGTCTCATGGATCGCGCTTCGGCGGCATGGACTGTCACGTGCGAGATGCTGCCGATCGGCTCGCCGGTCCGAGGCAAGGTGATCGGACGGCAGCCGTTCGGCGTGCTGTTGCGCATCGAAGACGTCGCCGATGCGATCGGTCTGACGGAGACCGTCGTCATCCCGCAAGGCAAGCCGCTGCCAGCGCTCGGCGACACGGTCGTCGGCGAGGTGATTGGGCATGCCGCGCACAACTGCCAGATAAGGATCCGGCCCCGAAGCTGACGGGCGAGGGGCCAGCGGAGGCGGCAGGGGCTCCACATCTGCCTTACTTGACATAATGTACATTATCGGCGTTTTGCTGACCTGCGGATCAGCGGGTTGAGGAGAGGTTTCTCCGAGGGTTTCGATGCCGTCGCACAACGCGTCTCTGCACGCGTGGACGTGAGCCCCGAGCGCTCCCGGTCCGGCGGCAGCTGACGTCCCTACGTTGCACCCGGGTTCCGGCCGGGCCTCCAGGAGTCGGCTCGGCGAGCAGCTCGGGATCCCCGACGGGAACTGCCGCACCAGTCGCACTTAATTCGTCACCGTGACGAATTAAGTGCGACTGGCTGGACGTTGAGGTTGGAGCACAACAACTTTCTCCAGTGCGCGGATGCTGACTCAGGCGGCTTGAAGATCCACTCGACCAGATGAACGCGTCGCTGATCCGTCCGAGCGACAGCTCTGCTCGCGGCGCTCAGACAAGCCTGAACAGTGACTTTTCACGTCGTGCAGGGAGCTTTCGGATGCGAGCGGGTTGATCGGAAAGTGCTGTCCCCCAAGGGGATTCAACCCCTTCTCAAGTTCGGCAGAAGCCCTCCCGCGGCCATGTTTCATGCATAATCGCTATTATGCATCATATATCAGACAGCGGGTAGCGTCGAAATTGTCGGTGCTGTGCGGTACAAGATCACTATGCTCGTTTCCGAGGCACAGCAAGCGTTCTTCGCGGCACGGCGGCCGCGCAAGGACTCGCCGCACACCACTGCCGCCTATCGGCGCGACCTCGCCGGGATCACCGCTCTCCTGCTGGCGGAGCTGGGTCGCGACGAGGTGGACGTCGAAGAGCTGACAGCGCCGGTGCTGCGGGCCGCCTTCGGCGCGTTCGCCGACAACCACGCGAAAAGCTCGGTGTTGCGGGCGTGGTCGACGTGGAACCAGTTCCTCACCTTCTGCGTGTCGGACGGACTGCTCCCGGGCAATCCGATGGGCGCGGTCGCGCGGCCCAAGACTCCCCCGCTCACGCCGAAACCCTTGCGGGGCGAGGAAACTCCCGAGCAACTGCTGACCGCGGCGGCCGACGGCGCCCGGCGGGCCCGGGATCCCTGGCCGGAGCGGGACGTGCTGGTTTTGGCGCTGGGTCTGGTCGCGGGCTTGCGGGCAGCGGAAATGCGCGCGCTGACGCCGCGGTCGGTGGTCGGGCGAGACGGCGAGCTGCGGCTGCACGTCCACGGCAAGGGCAGCCGGGACCGGTCGATCCCGGTGCAGCCCGCGATGGCGAAACTGATCGAGGACTACCAGGCTTCGTGCCGCCGGCGGTTTCCGCGGCAGCGCTTCCCGGCGAGCGAACCGCTGCTGCGGGACCGGGCGGGCGAGCCGATCGGCCGCGGTGCGCTGGAGTACCTGGTGAAGTCGTGCTACCGATGGGCGGGCTTGCATGACCGGGTGCCGACGGGCGCGAATCTCCACGCGCTGCGGCATACGTTCGCCACGCGGCTGGCGGAGGACGGGGCGACGGCGTCGGAGATCATGTCGCTGCTGGGCCACGCGAGCCTGGCGACGAGTCAGAACTACATCGAAGCGACCGGCCGGGAACAGCGGGCAGCGGCGGCGAGCAACCGTACTTATCGGGCGTTGAACGGCCTGGCCCGGGAGGACTCTTCTCGAGAGGGCACCGCGCGGGAGGTCGATGTGATTGCATGAGCGCGTGACTGACGAACCCTCGCGCGTCGTGCGCGCCAGCCGTGAGATCGAGGCGTCCGCGGAGCGGATTTTCGAGCTGATCGCCGAGCCGTCACAGCAGCCGAGCTGGGACGGCAACGACAATCTGGCCGAGGCGGAACCGGGCCAGCGCGTTCACGCGGTCGGCGACGTGTTCACGACGATCCTCCGGAACGGCAAGGTCCGGGAGAACCACGTCGTGGAGTTCGAGGAAGCCCGCCGGTTGGCGTGGCGGCCGGCGGAAACGGGCAAGGAACCGGCGGGGCATTTGTGGCGCTGGGAGTTGAACCCGCTCGGCGCGACGCGTACGGAGGTGACGCACACCTACGACTGGTCTGACCTGAGCCTCGAGGACACCAGGCGAGTCACCCGCGCGCGGTCCACGACGGCGGACAGTTTGCGGGCGTCGCTGGAGAATCTCGCGAAGGCGGCGGAACTTTCGCAATCGTAAGCCGGGTTGGCGCGGCGTGGCCGCGGATTCGGTGCCACACCGGATCCGCACCGGGTGCGATCAGGTCAGCTCGCTTTCGTCTCCGCCGCGCTCCGCAGACCACGCGGGCTACCACGCGGACTGCCTGCCGCTGACGACGTCGCACTGGCCCTGAAGGAACTCGCCACCGGCACACTGCGTCCGCTCCCCTGGCGTCGCCGCCGAGCTTCAACACCAGCGGGCGGCGACGCGGGGTGTGCCTCAGACCTGGGCGTAGCCGCCGTCCACGGCGAGTTCGGAGCCGTTGACGTAGCTGGACGCGTCGGAGGCGAGGAAGACGGCCGCTGCGGCGATTTCTTCTGGTTCGGCCAGTCGGCCGAGCGGAACCGATGCCCCGGCGGCGGCGAGTTCGTCGGGGCCGATCAGGTCTTGCAGACCCTGGGTGCGGGTGCCGCCGGGCGAGAGCAGGTTAATCCGGTACTGACGCGTCCCGGCGTCGTGGGCGAACCCTCGGACCAGGTTGCGGAGCGCGGCTTTGGTCGCCCCGTACACGGGCAGGTAGGGCTGGGGGCGCGAGACCGCCGTCGACCCGGTGAGGATGATCGAGGCCCCTGGCGTCAGCAGCGGCAACGCCTTCTGCACGGTGAAGAGCGAGCCCTTGACGTTGGTGGTGAACATGGCGTCGAACTGCTCCTCGGTGATCTCCCCCAGCGGGGCGGCGATCCCGATGCCCGCGTTGGCCACCAGGACGTCGATCCGGCCCGCCTGCTCGGCGACGGCCGCGTAAAGCGCGTCGAGGTCTTCGAGCCGGCCCACGTCGCAGCGAATCCCGGTGACCTCGGGCCCGAGTTCGGCCTCGACCTCGTCGAGCTGCGCCTGGCGGCGACCGGCGACGAACACCCGCGCCCCCTGTGCGCGGTAGGCGCTCGCGATCGCCAGCCCGATCCCCGCGTTCGCCCCGGTCACGACCGCGACCTTGCCCTCCAGCACCTTCATGGCAGCTCCCGTCGATGTTATTGACCACTTAGTCCATAACTTTCCCCATATGGACCGCGCGGTCAATAACCTCAGGAGCCCTGTGCCTCACCCCACAGCAGCAGGAGTGCTCAGGACGTCGGCAGCAGACCGTCGAGCAGAGTCTCGGCCATCGCCGACAACACGGCCTGGTCCTGACCGACTCGACCGAGCACGATCAGCCCGAGCTGACCGGCCAGCACCGCGCGGGCGGTGGCGTCCGGGTCGAGGCGGGGCGCGACGTCGCCCTCGCGCTGCGCTCGTCGTATCGCGCCGGCTAGCACGGCAGTGGTCGATGCGTAGCTGCGCCGCGCTTCCGCGGCCACCTCGGCGGCGTTCACCGACAGCTCCATCGCAGCGTTGGCGAGCAAGCAGCCTCGACGGGCCTGCTCGCCGCTGGGATCACGTACAGGCCCGGTCACGAAACCCCGGATCACCTCGATGCCGCGCTCGGCTTGTTCGAGCTGGCTGCGCAGCATGTGTTCATTGGCCTCGTCGTACATGCGCAGCACGCGCAGGAACAAGCACTTCTTGTCCCCGAACGCTCCGTACAGACTCCCCTTGCCGAGCCCGCTGGCGGCCAGGAGATCTTCGAGCGAGGTGCCCGCGTAGCCGTTGTCCCAGAACGCCGCCTGCACAGCCGACAGCACGCGCTCTTCATCGAACTGTCGTGGACGTGGCACGCGGCCGATGCTACCTATAGTGGACCGGTCGGTCCAGCATCGTCGAAACCCCGGCGCATTCCGCGCGGAGCCTCAGCGAAGCTGTTCGAGATCCTTGGCCGCAGCAGCGATCTCCTCGGCGAGCTGACGCAGTTCGCTTGCCGACGCTCCGTCCGCCGCGGCGGTCACGATGTCCTCCGCCGCGCAGCGGAGCTGGAAGAGCCGGTCCTGGAGGGCGGCGATCTCGGTGTCCGACAGGACGACCGCGTCCTCGGGCAGGCCGCTGCGCTGCAGCGCGGTGCGGCGTTCGTAGGCGCGCTGGCGGCAGGACTGTCCGCAGTAGCGGCGGCGGCGTCCGACGTTGCCCGCTTCGGGCAGGCGGCGGCCGCACCAGCCGCAGTGTTTCGGGGCGTTCGTGCGGCGCGGCACGACGCGTTCGTCGCCGGTCAGAGCGTGTTCGGCCAGTTCCCTCACCCGCCGGACTCTAGCTGTCCATCACGTTCTCACGACGGGGCCACACCGATGGCGCAGACTGGAAGCATGCGTCCACCGTTTCCGTATCTCGCCGACTCGCTCCCCCGTGCCTTCGCCCACCGCGGCTGGCACCTCGGCGACCTGGAGGGGCTGGAGAACTCGTTGCCGGCGTTCCAGCGCGCGGTCGCCGAGGGGTACCGCTATCTCGAAACCGACGTGCACGCGACGTCGGACGGGGTGGTCGTCGTGCATCACGACGCGACGCTCGATCGCACGACCGACGGGCGCGGCGCGATCGCGACGCAGACCTGGGCGCAGCTCAAGGACGTCAAGATCGACGGCCGGGCGCCGTTGTCGCGGCTGGAGGATCTGCTCGAAGAGCTGCCGGACGCGTTTTTCAACATCGATGTGAAGGCCGACAGCGCGGTGGTCCCGTTCGTGCGGGCGCTGCGGCGGACCGGGGCGATCGAGCGGGTCGCCGCGGCGTCCTTTTCGGACTCGCGGCTCGCGCGGTTGCGCCGGTTGGCCGGGCCGGAGCTGCTGACTGCGATGGGGCCGCGCTCGGCGTTCCTGTTGTGGGCGAACGGCTGGGCTCCGTTGCTGCCGGTGAGCCGGTTCGCGCGTGGCTGGCTCGCGCAGGTGCCGGTGCGGCAGGGGCCGTTGACGGTGGTCGACCGGTCGTTCGTGAAGTCGGCGGTGCGGCGCGGGTTCGAGGTGCACACGTGGACGATCGACGACGCGGATCAGATGCGGACGCTGCTGGACCTCGGCGTGCACGGGATCGTGACCGACCGGCCGGATCTGCTGCGCGAGGTGCTGCAGGAGCGGGGTGCGTGGAAGTAGCGGACTGAACCTGACCGCTGCTCCGGGCAGGATCGAGGGCGTGCCGAAAACCTCCGCGCGGCTGTTGTCGCTGCTTTCGTTGCTTCAGGCTCGGCGGGATTGGCCGGGTGCGCTGCTGGCCGAGCGGCTGGAGGTCAGTCCGCGCACGGTGCGCCGAGACGTGGACCGGTTGCGGGAGCTCGGCTATCCCATCGTCACGACGAAGGGACCGGACGGCGGTTATCGGCTGGATGCCGGTGCGCAGCTTCCGCCGTTGCTGTTCGACGACGACCAGGCCGTGGCACTCGCTATCGCGTTGCAGGCGGCGACCGGGGCTGGGATCGAGGAGGCGGCCAAGCGGGCGTTGCAGACGGTGCGGCAGGTGATGCCTGCGCGGCTGCGGCATCGGGTGGACGCCTTGAGTTTCACTGCCGTCGAACACCCGGTGCCCAGCGCGGATCCGCAAACCCTCGTCGCGTTGAGCGCCGCGGTGCGCGCCCGGGAGGTGCTGCGGTTCGATTACGCCCCCACGGACACCCCGCCGCGGCGCGTGGAGCCGCATCATCTCGTCACCTGGGGCCAGCGCTGGTACCTGGTCGCGTGGGATCTCGATCGCGAGGACTGGCGCATCTTCCGGGCGGACCGGATCACGCCGCGCACGCCCACCGGGCCGCGGTTCGCCGAGCGCGGGCTGCCCGACGTCGCCGCGTTCGTGGCCGCCCGGTTCCGCGGGATGGATCTGTCCGGCGAATGGCCGTGTCGCGGCGAGGCGATCCTGCGTCTCCCGGCGACGGAAGCGGCGAGTTACCTGGCCGGCGGCGTGATCGAGGCGCTCGGGCCGGACCGGTGCCGGGTGAGTATCGGCGCCTGGTCGTGGCGGGGGCTGGCCGCCTTGTTCGGCCGGGTCGACGCCGAGATCGAGGTCGTCGGCCCGGCCGAGCTCAAGACAGCGTTCCGGCAGCTCGCCGCGCGCTACGCCGCTGCGGGGCAGGTCAGCGCGGAGCCTTGCCTTCCCACGCGGCCTTCCACGTCTTCGGGCCCAGCCGGCCCGAGTCGTTGATGCCGTTGGCGCGCTGCAGGTCGAGGACCGCGGTGCGGGTCTTGTCGTAGTAGCAGCCGGTGCCGCTGAAGCCGTAGCCGAAGGCGTTCATCCGCAGCTGGAAGGTGCGCAGTGCGGGCGCGCAGTCGCCGTAGGCGTAGACGAGGCCGGGCCAGGCGGGGGTCGCGCCGGGCGGTCCGGGAGGCGGGGCGGGCTGCGGCTTGGGCGCGGGCGGGGCCGGGAGTCCGCCGCCGCCGATGTAGGCGGCCTCTTCCCAGGCCGGGACGCGCTTGCTGCGGGCGTCGCCGTCGTTGGACAGGCCGAGCATGCCGCCGCATTCCCAGGGCTGCCAGCCGCGCATCCGGTAGAGGTAGAGCGCGCGGTAGTCCTGCTCGCGGGGGGTGGCCTGGTCGGGGCGGCCCTGGCCGCCGACGCTGCGCCAGGTGGGGAGGTCGAACTGGTAGGCGCCGTAGTAGCCGTTGCCGGTGTTGATCGTGTAGCGGCCGCTCGACTCGCACATGCGGAGCTTGGCCCAGGTGCCCGAGGCGGGGTCCGCGGAGGCGGCGCCGGTGACGACGAGTTCCATGCCGAGGACGGCGACCACGAGCAGGAAGGCTCTGGCGGCGGCCCGTCTGGCAGTGCGAACGCGGTTGGTCATGTCACGCACACTAAGCACGCGACTCAGGGACCACAAGAGTCACACCACGCCCAGCAGTCTCACATGACACGCCCGGAAATCCCGGCAGCGACACGCCCGGCGCGGCGTGTCGCGCGTTCCGCCGCACGGCGTGGCGGAAACCGGAAGCGACGAACCGGACACGGTTTGCCCCCTTCGGCGGTACCGTGCGGGCCGGCGCCAGTAATGTCCGGCGCGACCTGGAGATTCGCGACCGAACGAGGAGCCGTGGATGACGCTGGCCGAGACCCGGGACAGCAAGCGGGAACGGTGGGGCTGGTACTTCTACGACTGGGCCAACTCGCCGTTCTATTCGTCGGTCACGACGGTGTTCGGGGCGCTCTATATGAGCACTGTCGCGGCCGCGGACGCGAAGCAGAACATCACCCTTAACGGGGACAGGGCTTGTCTCAACGCGTCCGGAGTGGACGACAAGCTCAACCACTGCGACGTGTCTCTGTTCGGCCTCCACTTCCCCGCCGGTTCGCTGTGGGGCTACCTGCTGTCGGTGGCGACCGTGGTGCAGGTCCTGGTGCTGCCGATCGCGGGCGCGGTGGCCGACCGCAGCCGCAACAAGCGCAAGATCCTCGGCGGGTTCGCGGCGCTGGGCGCGGCGGCGTCGGCGCTGATGTTCTTCATGGCCGGTTCGGACTGGCAGCTGGGCGCGGCGCTGTTCATCGTCGCGAACATCGGGTACGGCGGCTCGCTGGTCGTCTACTACTCGTTCCTGGTGGACATCGCGACGCCGGACGAGCGCGACGACGTCTCGGCGAAGGGCTGGGCGTTCGGCTACCTCGGCGGTGGGCTCGCGCTCGCGCTGCAGCTCGCCTTCTACCTCAGCCGCGAATCGCTCGGCATCGACACCGGCCTGGCGGTGCGGATCTGCTTCCTCACGTCGGGCATCTGGTGGGCGGTCTTCACCGTCCCGACGCTGCGCAGGCTCCCCCGCATCCACGTGCCGGCCGCGACCGAACGCGGCGTCTCCGTGCTGCGGTCCGGGTTCCGCGAACTGCGCCAGACGCTCGGCGAGGCGAAGGCGTATCCGCTCACGCTCGCTTTCCTCGGCAGCTACCTGCTCTTCGCGGACGGGATCAACACCGTCGTCACGGTCTCGGCGCAGTACGGGAAGGACGAGCTGCGCTTCACCGACGAGGTGTTGATCATCACGGTGCTGGTGATCCAGTTCCTCGCCTACGCGGGCGGCGTCCTGCACGGCCTGGTCGCGCGCCGCCTCGGCGCGAAGCGGACGATCCTGGTCAGTCTCGTGCTGTGGGTCGTGGTCCTGGGCGGGGCGTACTTCGTGCAGCCGAGGCAGCCGCTGCAGTTCTTCGCGGTGGCGATCGGCATCGGGCTGGTGCTGGGCGGGACGAACGCGCTGGCCAGGTCGCTGTTCAGCCAGATGATCCCGGCCGGGAAGGACGCGCAGTACTACTCGCTCTACGTCGTGGGAGAGAAGGGCACGTCGTGGCTCGGGCCGCTGGTGTTCGCCGGCGTCGGGCAGGCGACCGGGTCGTTCCGGCTGGCGATCATCGCGCTCGTGGTGTTCTTCGTGCTCGGCTTCGTGTTCGTCGCGCTGGTGCCGGTGCGGCGCGCCATCTCCGCGGCCGGGAACCGTCCTCCGGAGGTGCTGTGAGGCCCAGATAGGGTCGGGCGTCGTGACCGCTGCAGACGACGTTGTTCTCGACGACCCCACCGACGCGCTTTCCGCGGCCCCGCCCGCCGGGGCCCGGCGCAACGGTCCCGCGCGGGGACGGCTGAAGTTCTGCTACGGCCCGATGGACTGCGGGAAGTCGACGCTCGCGCTGCAGATCGACCACAACCACGCGCGCCAGGGCCGCCGCGGTCTCGTGCTGGTCCGCCACGACCGCTCCGGCGCGCCGCAGATCACCAGCCGGATCGGCCTCGCGCGGCGGGCGACCGAGGTCGCGCCGGGCACCGACCTTCGCGACCTGGTGCGCGAGCAGTGGGCGCGCGGGCACCACGTGGACTACGTGATCGTGGACGAGGCGCAGTTCCTCTCCCCCGCGCAGGTCGACCAGCTCGCCGAACTCGCCGACGAGGCGGGCGTGGACGTGTACTGCTTCGGCATCGCGACGGATTTCCGCAGCAGGCTGTTCCCCGGGGCCGCCCGGCTGTTCGAGATCGCCGACGAGCTCCAGCCGGTCCAGGTCGAGGTGCTCTGCTGGTGCGGGCTGCCCGGCCGGTTCAACGCGCGGGTGCGCGGCGATGTGATTCTCCGTGACGGAGACACCGTTGTGGTAGCAGATACCGAACACTCCGTAGTTGAATCTTCAGCTTCAGCACCGTCTGATGCTGAACCGGTCACGGTCCGTTATCAGGTACTGTGCCGTCTCCACTTCCGCTCGGGGGATCTGGGACCCTCCGCTGCCCAGTACGGTCAGTTACGGTTGTCCTAGAGCTAACCTAACTAGCCCGACTGGGGGATATCCGCACTAAGAAGGCGGTATCCGCGTCACGTCAGAGGGCGAAACGACTCCCTCTGGAGGAAGCTGAAGACCACGGGTGACGCAGCTCATCGTGAGCAGCGACATGGTGTGCCGGGAATCCCCCGGGCACCTCGTTCGTTGCATAGGGTGAGCATCACCCTGGCTCCACCCGGAGCTGACTGAAAGGAATCCCACTATGGCCGACCGTGTTCTCCGTGGAAGCCGGCTGGGAGCGGTCAGCTACGAGACCGACCGCAATCACGACCTCGCTCCGCGCCGTACCGTGCGCTACGCCTGCCCCAAGAACCACGAGTTCGAGGTGCCGTTCTCCGACGACGCCGAGATCCCGACGGTGTGGGAGTGCCGCCTGCACGGCAGCGAGTCCGAGATCGTCGACGGCGGGCAGCCCGAGCAGAAAAAGGTCAAGCCCCCCAGGACCCACTGGGACATGCTGCTGGAGCGCCGCTCCATCCCCGAGCTCGAGGACCTGCTGAACGAACGTCTCGCCGAGCTCAAGGGACGCCGGACCAGCCGGTCCGCTTGAGCCTCGGCCAGTAGCTGGCTCCCATCACCGAACAGGAAAAGCCCCCGCGACCTCCCCCCGCGGGGGCTTTTCCGCGTCCGCGGCACTCCGGCGGGCAGCCACAGCGCGGCTCGCGGCCAGCCGGTCCGGTGCGCCGCGAGCGACGCGCCGCCGAGCAGGTGCGGTGCCCGCAGTTGCTCGGCCACGAGCTGGTTGGCCAGGTTTCGCCCCGTCCACTCGGTGCCGCGTTGTCCCGCCGGTCGGACCTGACGAGGCGCACGGTCCGGTCGAACTCGGCCAGTGCCCGGCGGTGTCACTCGAGCAGGTCCCTGAGTTCGATCTCGCCTGAACCCCCGCGCGATCAGGCCGCCGCGTCGGCGCGGGCTCGCCGCCAGCGAGGGCTGTCGACGTAGTGGTTGTCGTACTGCTCGGAGGAAGCGGCGATCTCCTTCGGGTCCGCCTCGCCGCGTGCGACGCGGTCGAGCAGCCGGTAGTAGTCGAAGCGCTCCATGCCGGGGGTGAAGACCACCAGCACATCGGCGGCGGAGCCCGCGGCCGGGCCGAAGGCGTGCGGGACGGTCGGCGGCACGGCGAGGAAGTCGCCGGTTTCCAGGGTGTGCAGTTCGTCGCCGGCCAGGACCTGGAGGGCTCCGCCGAGGACGTAGAAGAACTCGGTCGCGCGGGTGTGGAAGTGCGCGGGCGTACCGAAGACGCCCTGGTCCAGAGTGGCGCGGTTGGCGGTGAACCGGTTGCCGGTGGTGCCGGAGTCGGCCAGCAGGGCGATCAGGCTGCCGGGAGCGTCGGACAGGACTTCGGCTTCGGCGGAGCGGATCAGGGTTGTTCCGGACATCGGTTCCTCCGTGGGACGCTGGTTTGACAAGGGCTACTTTTCCGCCGTTGAGCTGGGCGAACAACGGCGATCCGCGCATCGGTTGATAAGCTCTGGGTTATCGATCGGAGGCGCGGGTGGAACACCGGGACATCGAGGTTTTCCTCGCGCTCGCCGAGGAGCTGCACTTCGGCCGGACCGCGGAACGGCTGCGGGTGTCGCAGGCCCGGGTCAGCCAGTCGGTCAAGACGATGGAACGCCGGATCGGGGCGCGGCTGTTCGACCGCACCAGCCGGCGGGTCTCCCTGACTCCGATCGGCCGAAGGCTGGAGGCCGACATCCGGCCCGCTTACCGCCAGCTGCTGGCCGGGATCGAGCGCGCGGCCGCGGCGGGACGCGGCGTCGAAGGCACCCTGCGGCTCGCCTTCGAAGCTCCGGCGGTGGCGAACCTGATCTCCGCTGCGACGGCCGCTTTCCGGGCCCGGTATCCAGGCAGCGAGGTCGACGTCAGCGAAGCCCCGTTCGAGGATCCGCTCGCCACGCTCCGTTCCGGCGAGGCCGACCTGGCCGTGGTCCTGCTGCCGGTCGACGCCCCCGCGATCACGACGGGCCCGGTGGTGCTCACCGAGCCGATGGTGCTCGCGGTCGCGTCCGGGCATCCGTTCGCCCGCCGGGAGTTCGTCACGTTGGAGGATCTCGGCCGCGACACGGTCCTGCGCGCCGCGCACCCGCCGCCCGCCTACTGGCGAGAGCCGCCCGAGCCGTGGACGACGCCCGCCGGTGTCCCCATCACCCGCGGGCGCGCCTGCCGCACCTTTCAGGAACTTCTGCTGCTCATCGGAGCGCGCGAAGGAATCTGCCCGCTCGCCGCGCACGCCGCCGAGTACTTCGCGCGCCCCGGCATCGCTTTCGTGCCCTTCCGCGACACCCCGCCGGCGCAGTGGGGATTGATGTGGCGCAGCGGCGGGGAAACCGCTCTGGTCAGGGCGTTCGCGACGGTAGCCGCCGAGCACCGGACCTAGCCGACGCCCAGACCACGAACGCGCACCCGGCGAACGCCGCGCCCAGCACGCTGGAGCCGGTCCAGCCCGCCGCCGCGAAAGCGGTGGTCGTCGTGGCCGCTCCCAGGGCGGAGCCGAGCGAGTAGAAGATCATGTAGCCGCCGATGACGCTGCTGGTGCGGTCCGGATGAGCAGCGGTGAGCAGATGCTGATTGCTGACGTGCACCGCCTGCACGGCGAAGTCGAGCACCAGCACGCCCAGGCTCAGCAGCCACAGCGACGGCTGTCCGACGGCCAGCCAGGACGCGGCCAGCAGGACCAGCGCCCCGCCGGTGACCAGGCTCGCGTGTCCCCGGTCGGCCCAGCTCCCGGCTCGGGCGGCGCCCAGCGCGCCAGCTAGGCCGACCAGCCCGAACAGACCGATCTGCGCCGTGCTCAGGTTCCACGGGTCCTCGGCGAGCGGCAGCGACAGGCCGCTCCACAGCGTGCCGAACGAGGCGAACAGGAAGAACGCGATCAACCCCCGCGAGAGGAAAAGCGGTTCGCGGAACAAGCCGCCGAGCGACGTCAGGACCTGCCTGTAGGTGGTGCCGTCGCGGCGCGGGTCCGGCGGCATCGTCTTCAGCACGAGACCGGCGAGCACCGTCAGCAGCACCGCGAGCGCGACGTAGACGCTGCGCCAACCCCACAGTTCGGCCAGCGCACCGGCCGCGACGCGGGCGCCGAGGATGCCGATGACGACGCCGGAGGTGACGGCACCGAGGGTTCGGCCGCGCTCGGCGGGAGTGGACAGCGCGGCGGCGTAGGCGACTGTCGTCTGCACGACGACCGCGAACAGGCCCGCGAGCGCTAGCCCGGTCAGCAGCAGCCAGGTTTGGGCGGCGGCAGCGGCCAGCGCGGTGCCGACGGCGGTCAGCAGCAGGTGTGCGGCGATGAGCTTGCGCCGGTCGACGAGATCGCCCAGCGGCACCAGCGCGGCGAGCCCGGCCAGGTAGCCGAGCTGTCCGGCGGCGACGATCCAGCCCAGGCCGGCGTCCGGGATGCCCAGGTCCCCGCCGATCTGCGCCAGAACCGGCTGAGCTGCGTAGATGCTCGCGACAGCGACCGCGCACACCGCGGCGAAGACAGTCCGATGGCCCGTGGTGAGGCCCATGAGTCCCCCAATCAGTAGCGAATTGCAACTAATCGCACCGTACGGCAGAATGGTTTCAAAGAGCAACTCATCGAGGAGGCGCGAGAGCGTGGACGGCACTCCGGCCTGGACCGACCCGTCGTGTCCGGTCGCCCGCACCCTGGATCTCGTCGGCGACCGGTGGAGCCTGCTGATCGTGCGCGACGCGATGGACGGCGCGCGGGCGTTCACCGACTTCCAGCAGCGCACCGGCATCGCCCGCAACATCCTCACCGACCGGCTGCGCCGCCTCGTCGAACGCGGCGTCCTCGACCGGCAGACCGCGGAGTCGGGCAAACGGCAGGTCTACTCGCTCACCCCGGCCGGGCGCGACCTGTTCACCGTCGTCGTCGCCCTCCGGCAGTGGGGCGAACGGCACGCCTTCTCCCCCGGCGAAAACCACTCAGTGCTCGTCGACGAGGCCGGACACCCGATCCCGCCGCTCAAGCCGGTCGCGGCGAGCGGCGCGGCGGTCGGCGTCGAGACGACCTCGGTGCGCAAAAGCTGAATCCAGCTTCCCCCTTGCCCGCGCGACGTGCCGGGCCTATTGTCAACGTACTGCTTGATAAAGAGATCGGTTGATAAAGATGTCCGTTGACAACCGTGACGACCGGCTGGACCGGGCGTTCACCGCGCTCGGCGACCCGATCCGGCGGGCACTGATCGCCCGTCTCTCGCGCGGCGAAGCGACCGTGAACGAACTGGCCGAGCCGTTCCCGGTCACGAAACAAGCCGTTTCCCGGCACGTGCAGGTGCTGGAGGCGGCCGGGCTCATCACGCGCAGCCGCGACGGCCAGCGCCGCCCGTGCCACCTCAACGCGGCCGCCCTCGAAGAACTGACCAGCTGGATCGACACCTACCGGCTCACCCGCGAACGCGAGTACCGCCGCCTCGACGACCTTCTCGAAGAGACCAAGGAGCAAGAACGATGACCGCGAACCCGACCACCGTCACCGCCCAGCCCGGCAGCCCGTTCATCGAGGTCGTCCGCGAGTTCGACGCGACGCCCGCTCAGCTCTTCCGTGCTTACACCGACCCCGACCTGATCACCCGCTGGCTCGGTCCGCGCGACGTCGAAATGCGCCTCCTCGAATTCGACGCGCACTCCGGCGGGGCGTACCGCTACGTGCACGTCGACACCGACGGCGGCGAGCACGTCTTCCATGGCGTCTTCCATGCCGTGGAGAGAGCCGAGCGGATAGTCCAGACCTTTGAGTACGAAGGCGCGCCGGGCAACGTCAGCCTGGACACCCTGACCTTCGAGGAACTGGACGGCCGGACGCGGCTGCGGACCCGGTCGGTCTTCCCGAGCGTCGAGGTGCGCGACGCCATGATCGCGAGCGGGATGGAACGCGGCGTCCGCGATTCGATGGACCGGCTCGACGAGCTGACCCGCGACCAGGACCGGCCGGGAACGAGCCGGGTGGTCCTGGACATCTCGATGTCGCTGGACGGCTATGTCACCGCGCCGGGAGCCGGTCCGGAAAACGGGCTCGGCGTGGGCGGCGAACCGCTGCACGCCTGGGTGTCCGACCCGACCCCGCGCGACGTGGAGATCCTGCACCGCTCGTTCACCGAGACCGGCGCGGTCATCATGGGCCGCACCATGTTCGACGTCGTGGACAGCCCGAACGGCTGGGCCGACGAGGACGGCTACGGCGAAGGCGAGGACCGGGTCGCCGCGCCGCCGGTGTTCGTCGTCACCCACTCCCGCCCGGAGAAAGTGCGGCTGGGCGAACGGTTCCGGTTCGCCACCGACGGACTCGAGCACGCTGTCGAGCAGGCCCGCGCGGCCGCGGGCGGCAAGGACGTCATGGTGATCGGCGGCGGGTCGATCGCGTCGCAGGTCCTCTACGCCGGACTGGCGGACGTGCTGCGGATCCACCTCGCGCCGATCGTCCTCGGCGACGGAACCCCGTTGTTCCCCAAGGGAAATCCGGGACCGGTGCGGCTGGAGCCGCTCGGTTCGGTGTCGACGCCGGGCGCCGAACACCTCACCTACCGCGTCCTGAAGTAAAAGCCGTCGCCCCGCGCCTGCCGACCCCGTCCTCGAGCGAGACGGCCCGATTCGCGGGCAGACCCGCCACACCGGGACTTGCCAGCGGGGCAAGGAATCCCGGTGCGGCGGCATGCGAGTAAAGCCGTCAGCCGCGGCCCAGCAGCCTCTTCAGCTGGGCCAGGCGGCGCTGCACGCCCCACTCCGCGACCCGGAAAAACGCCTCGGACATGATGCCGCCGCTCATCTTCGACACGCCGATCTCCCGGTCGGTGAAGGTGATCGGCACCTCGACGATGTCGAACCCGGCGTCCGCGGTGCGGCGCGTGAGGTCGATCTGGAAGCAGTAGCCGTGCGAGGCGACCTCGTTCAGCGCCAGCTTCTCCAGCACCGGCCGGCGGTACGCGCGGAACCCGGCGGTCATGTCCGCGACCTTGATCCCCAGTGCGATCCGCGAGTACAGGTTCGCCCCGCGCGAGAGCAGCGTCCGGCGCAGCGGCCAGTTCACCGTGCTGCCGCCGGGCACGTACCGCGACCCGATCGACAGGTCCGCGTCGCCGACCGCGTCCAGCAGCCGCGGCAGGTCCTCCGGCGCGTGCGAGCCGTCCGCGTCCATCTCCACGAACGTCGCGTAGCCGCGCTCCATCCCCCAATGGAACCCGGCGATGTAGGCCTTGCCCAGGCCCTCCTTCGCGGTGCGGTGCAGCACGTGCACCCGCTTGTCCGCGGCCGCGCGCTCGTCGGCGAGCTCGCCGGTGCCGTCCGGGCTGC
Organism: Amycolatopsis sp. NPDC054798; assembly: GCF_053611505.1. Taxonomy (NCBI): domain Bacteria; kingdom Bacillati; phylum Actinomycetota; class Actinomycetes; order Pseudonocardiales; family Pseudonocardiaceae; genus Amycolatopsis; species Amycolatopsis sp. NPDC054798. The sequence goes on from NZ_JBSHAM010000010.1 coordinate 24,308, forward strand.
CGTCGTCGACGACGAGCACGTCGACGTCCGGAAGTGCCTTGTGGAGCCGGTCCAGCACCGGGCCGAGGTTGTCCCGCTCGTTGTAGGTCGGGATCACCACCAGCACCGGTTCGATCGTTTCGGCCCCCCGCGGCGCCTGCGCCATCCGTGTCCTCCGCATCCGGCGGATCAGCCCGCCGCTTCCCCTGCTGTGGTCCCCGTTTCCGAGGCCGGCACTGTCTTGCCGGTACCGCGCCGGGTGCGAAAACGGAGCACGAACCCGCCGGCGAGACCCGCGATCGCCAACGCCAGCAGTCCGTACTCCGTCCACGCACCGATTCGATCCGACAGCGTAGTCTGCGTGCGCAGCGGCACGCGCCCGACCAGGGCGTCCGCCGTGAAAAGGCCGGTGGAGCTGGTGATCGTCCCGTCCGGGGCGACGAACGCGCTCACCCCGGACACCGCCGACACCACCACCGCGCGCCCGTGTTCGACCGCGCGCAGCCGCGCCATCGCCAGCTGCTGGTAGCTCATCTCCCCCGGCCCATACCACGCGTTGTTGGTCGGCACGACGAGCAGCTCGCCGCCCGCGTTCGTCGCGTCCCTCGCGGGGCCGTCGAACGCCGACTCGTAGCAGACGAACACGCCGATCTTCGTTCCCGCGACCGACAGCGCGGCGTTGGAGCCGTCGCCGGGACGCATGTCGCGGGTGTCGTCGATGAACGGCGTCACCAGCCGCGCGATGGCGCGGGCGGGCACGTATTCGCCGAACGGCACCAGATCCTGTTTGACGTAACGCTGCCCCGGGCCGGTCTTCGGATCCCAGACGACAGCCGAGTTTTCCGCGGCGCCGTCCGGCGTGCGCACGAGCGCGCCGATGATCGCGGGGGCGCCGTAGGCCGAGACCATCTGGTCGACGCCCGGGTCGTCGCCGTCCAGCGGGGTCGAGGTTTCCGGCCACAGCAGCAGATCCGGCTTCGGAGCCTGTCCGGATTGGACTTTCCGCAGCAAGCGGGCGCTCTCGGCGAGGGCGTTGGCGCGCAGCAGCCCGCGCTGCCCCTGCAGGGCGAGGCCGATGTCCGGCGCGTTGCCCTGCACGGAGCCGACGGTGAGCGACCCGTTCTGCGCCTCGGTGCCGATCGTCGGCCACACCGCGAGCCCGGCCGCGGCGGGAAGAACGGTGAAGACCGCGGGCCACACCAGCGCGCGGTCCCAGGCTTTGCGCGTACGCCAGAGCCGCGCGATCACCGCCGCGAGGCCGAATCCGGTGAGCACGACGGCGAAACCGACCAGCGGCGCGCCGCCGACCGACGCCAGCGACAGGAACGCGCCCTCGGGCTGGCTGAACGCGACCCGGCCCCACGGGAACCCGCCGAGCGGGAACCAGGTGCGCGGCGTTTCGAGAGCGATGAACACCAGCGCGCCCCACAGCGGCGCCAGCGGCAGCCGCGCCACGACCCGGATCAGCCACCCGGCGAGTCCGAAGTAGAGCGACAGCGCGAACGACAGCGCCAGCCACGGCAGCGGCCCGAAGTCGCGGCCGAGGAAGTCCTGCAGCCACACCAGCAGCGGCACGAAGAACGCCATGCCGAACACGAAGCCGTACCCGAACGCGCCGCGGAACGACCGTCCACGAAGGACCAGCGCGAACGCGGCGAACGCGAGCGGGGCCAGCCACCACAGCGGGCGCGGCGCGAAGCTGAGGTAGTAGCCGTAACCCGTCGCAGCCGTCGCGACGACGCGCGCGAGCCAAGGCTTCCACGCCCGCTTTCGCTTGGTCTTGTGCGCGACGCCCGAATCGGCGTCCGCCACGCTCACTGCCACACCCGGAACTCTATGCGGCCGGTGTGAACTCGTCGTAGATGACCGTGCCGCCGCGGACCGTGCGCAGGCAGCGCGGCAGCGGCGTTCCCGGTTCCAGTCTCGGCAGCGGCGGCACGCCCGAGCGCGGGTCGGTGGACCAGCGCTGCACGCGGCTGTCGGCCGTGGCGACGACCAGGTCGGCCGCGTCCCAGATCGCGTAGTGCGCGGGCGCGCCGGGAACGAGACTGCCGGTCACGCCGTCGTTGACGCCCGCCGCGCGGTGCCCGGCGCGCGTGTGCGCGGTGAACGCGGCGCGGGCGGAGAGGCGCGCTTCGGGAGTGTGGTGGTGCACGGCCGCGCGGACCGCCGCCCACGGGTCGACCGCGGTCACCGGCGCATCGCTGCCGAACGCGAGCACGACTCCTTCGGCAGCGAGCTGCGCGAAGGGGTTCAACGCTGCCGCGCGGGCGCCGAGGCGTTCCGCGTACATCCCGGAGCCGCCGCCCCAGGCTTCGTCGAACAGCGGCTGCACGGACGCGACGACCCCCCACCCGGCGAGTGCGCGCGCCTGGTCGGCGGTGACCATCTCCAGATGCTCCAGCCGGTGGTGCCGGGCGGCGAGGGAACGCTGGCCGACCTGCTTCTCCGCGAGCCGGAAGCCCTCGACCACCTCGCCGGCGGCGGCGTCGCCGATGACGTGGAAGCCCGCCTGCAGCCCGGCTTCGGTGCAGGCGACGAGATGGTCGGCGATGACCGCGGCGTCGGCGTAGAGGGAGCCGGACGTACCGGGCTCGTCGGAGTACGGCGCGGTGAGGGCCGCGGTGCGGGAGCCCAGGGCTCCGTCCACGAAAAGGTCTCCGGCGACGCCGTGCGCGCCGAGGCGGCGGGCGGTCTCGATGCCGTCCAGCTGGCCCCAGTAGCCGACGATCTCCGGCAGCGTCGGGTCGGCCAGCGCGAGGAGGTCGGCGAAGTCTTCCTCGCCGGAGATGTCCGGGCCCGCGCATTCGTGCACTGAGACGATCCCGCGCGCGGCGGCCGTCGCGAGGAACGCGCGCTGGGCCGCCTGGCGCTGCTCGCGGGTGACCGCGTCGCGGGCCGCGCCGCGGACGCGGTGGTGGGCTTCGCGGGTCAGCGGGCCGTCGGCCGACCATCCGGCAGCGGATTCGACGCCCGGGGCGAGTCTGGCCAGCGCGCTCGACACCAGCGCGGAGTGGACGTCGACGCGGCTCAGGTAGACGGGGACGTCTCCGGCGGCGTCGTCCAGCTCGGACCGGCTCGGCAGCCGCTGATCGGTCCAGGACGACTCGTCCCAGCCGTGGGCGAGCAGGACCTGCCCGGGAACGACGGCCCCGCGCACCGCGGCGAGCAGTTCGGCGGAGCTGCGGACCGCGGTCAGGTCGAGACCGGTCAGGTGCAGCCCGGTAGAAGTGGCGTGCACGTGCGCGTCCACGAACGCCGGCGCGACGAACGCCCCGTCCAGGTCGACCACCTCGGCGTCCGGGTGCAGCGCACGGGCCGGAGCGTCCTGGCCGACCCACACCACGGTGCCGCCGGAAACCGCCATCGCGGTGGCGTCCGGGGAGGACGGGGTGTAGACGCGGCCGCCGAGCAGGAGCGTGGTGCTGTCGTTCACTCCCCGAGTCTCCCGCCTGGTCTCCCGAGCAGGGCAGACCGGGTCACCGTGCAGAAAGATTTACGGTCGACTAACGTTATGGCAGGATATTTTCACGCGTTCCCGACGACTAGGAGTACAGATGACTGCGATCCAGGAACCTGTGCCGACTGCCGCCGCCTTCGACCAGCCGTACGAGTACGTCCGCGCCGAGTTGGTGGAACCCGACTGGCGCCGCTTCCCCGGCTGGCACGACGTGACCGAAGCAGAGTGGCGGGACGCCCAGTGGCAGCGCGTGCACTGCGTGCGCAACGTCAAACAGCTGCGCGCCCTGATGGGCGACCTGCTGGAGGACCGGTTCTACGAGGACCTGCTCGCCGACCAGCGCGAGATGGCCACGATGTCGATGCTGCTGCCGCCGCAGATGATCAACACCATGGCCCCGCACGCGGGCACCGACCCGGCGAAGGTGACCGAGGCGTTCTACGCCGACCCGATCCGCCGCTACATGCTCCCGGTCCGCAGCGACCGGCACCCGGCGTGGCCCAGCCACCCGCACGCGGAACGCGACTCCCTGCACGAGGCCGAGATGTGGGTGGTCGAGGGGCTCACCCACCGCTACCCGACCAAGGTGCTGGCCGAGATGATCTCGACCTGCCCGCAGTACTGCGGGCACTGCACCCGGATGGACCTCGTCGGCAACTCGACCGAACAGGTCGAGAAGCACAAGCTCTCGCTCAAGCCGGTCGACCGCCAGGACGCCATGATCGACTACCTCAAGCGCACCCCCGGAGTGCGCGACGTAGTGGTCTCCGGCGGCGACGTGGCGAACGTGCCGTGGCCGCAGCTGGAGTCGTTCCTGATGCGGCTGATGGACATCGAGACGGTGCGCGACATCCGTCTCGCCACGAAGGCGCTCGCGGCGCTGCCGCAGCACTGGCTCCAGCCGAAGGTGACCGAAGGCTTGCAGCGGGTCGCGCTCACCGCGCAGGCGCGCGGGGTCAACCTGGCGATCCACACGCACGTGAACCACGCGCAGTCGGTGACGCCGCTGGTAGCGGAAGCCGCGCGGACGGCGTTGCAGGTCGGGGTGCGGGATGTGCGGAATCAGGGCGTGCTGATGCGCGGGGTGAATGCCACTCCGGCGGCGTTGCTGGATCTTTGCTTCGCGTTGCAGGGCGAGGCTAATATTTTGCCGTATTACTTTTATATGTGCGACATGATTCCGAATGCGGAGCACTGGCGGGTTTCTGTGCATGAGGCGCAGGAATTGCAGCACTCGATCATGGGGTATTTGCCGGGGTACGCGACGCCGCGGATTGTGTGCGACGTTCCCTATGTGGGGAAGCGGTGGGTCCACCAGTTGGCTGAGTACGACCGGGAACGCGGGATCTCGTACTGGACGAAGAACTACCTGACCAGCGTCGATGCCGCCGCGACCGACGACCGCGCCGAGGCGCTGCAGCAGCGCTACCCCTACTACGACCCGATCCAGACACTGCCCGAAGCCGGGCAGCAGTGGTGGGCCGGCCAGCCTCGCTGACCCCCTCCGTCGATGCTCCGGTGCCGGGCCATGCGGGCCCGCGCCGGAGCATTTCGCAATTTCTGAGCACATTCAAGGTTCCCGCAGGTCAGACCCCGGTTGGTCCCGATCAAAACTGAACCCCGATATGCCCCAGACCGTCCACAATGTACAACTTAGAAGAACTGCTTCCACGCGCTCCAGGGAAACTTTTTCAGGTTTCCTTAAATCGTTTCATGGCCGAATTTCGGACTCTCGAAGCGTGCTTGGACGCGACCGCGGCGCAGTCTTGCGGTCGCAAGGACGACGCGGAATGGACGCTGGTCGGCGAGATCGACGTCCAGGCCGACAACCCGGTGATCATCCCCGAACAGACCCGCATTTAACTCCCTGTACGTGTACGGTGGCTGCGCGCACTTGCCCTGACGGGCGGCTTTCACATCGACGTCGACAAGGTCGACGAAGCAGCGTCAGGAATACGGCAGGGCGTCGCCGACCAGGACAGCTTCGCTCTGCGGGGCCTGTGCGGCGACGCCGAACTGTACGGCCACGCCGGCATCCACGACGCGCTGATGAACGTGTGCGTGCGCTGGAGCGACGGCCTCGACACCCTGACCGGCGACGCCGGCGCCATCGGCGACGTCCTCGACCGTGCGGCGAAGGCGTACCGGGCAGCCGACGGGGCCGCGACACGAACTCTGAAGACCGACCCCGGTCAGGGAGCGGTCGACGATGGCTGAACTCGGCGAGACCGGCGACCCGCGGGCGCTCGTGCCGGGCAGCCCGGACGCGATCGAGGAGAACGTCCGCGTGCTCGCGGCCCGCGGCGACGCGGCCGAGCGTGCCGCCGAAGGCCTGCGGTCGATCGACACCGGGGCCTGGGAAGGCCCGGCGGCGCGGGCCTTCCACGACAAGTTCAGCTACGAGCCCAACAAGTGGTATGACGCGTCCGATTCCCTCCAGCGAGCCGCGCACCTGCTCGGCGACTACGCCGGCACGCTGCGCTGGGCCCAATCGCAAGCAGGTGAGGCCGTCGCCCTGTGGGACAGAGGACAGGCCGCGACCGAGCGAGCCAAGGCCGCCCACGACAAAGCCGTGGCGCAAGCCTCGGCCGCCGACCAGCCCCCGCCCGCCTTCGCCGACCCCGGCGAGCCGGACCGGCAAGCGGCACGGGCCACCCTCGATCGCGCCCGCACACGGCTCGTCCGGGCGGGCGACTCGATAGCGAGCATGCTGGCCGCCGAAGCCGACGAAGCTCCCCGGCAGTCCGACTGGCTCGACGACCTCGGGAACTTCGCCCGAGACTTCGGCGCGCACGCGATCAACGGACTGGCGTCGTTCGGCAAGGCCATGCTCGACCATCCGGTCGAAACAGCGGGATTCGTCGGCGGAATCGCGCTCACCGCCATCAGTGCCGTCGGCGAGGGTGGCGGCCTGGTCTTGGACGCCACCGGTGTCGGCGCCGTCGCCGGAGTGCCGCTCAACGTGGTCTCCGCCGCGGGCATCGCCACCGGCGGCGCGATGGCAGTGGGCTCGGCGAGCGAACTCGCCCGCCACGCGATGACCGACGACAAGGTAGAAGTCGTCAAGCCGCGCACGAACCCGACGACGCCGACCAAGACCGACCGCCTCAAGGAACACCTGACCGAGAAGGACCTCGACGGTGCGCGCCGCGAAGCCGCCGGCGAGGTCGTCAAACGCAAAAGCTCCGGAGTCCCCTACGATCACGTCGACGAAGTCCGCAACGCACAGGACGGCCTGGTCAAACGCATCGACCGGCTGAAAAGAATGCTGGGCGATTCCCGGCTGAAGCCGGACGACCGCCCTCCGCTGGAAAGCGAACTGTCCGAGGCGAGTAAAATTCTGGACTATTCCGAGCAATGGCTGCCCAGACACTGATGCGCGCACAGGCGGCGGAAGGCGGGAACATGGCGAACGACCAGGCAGAGAACCAGTATCGGACCCTCGAAGAGATCGAGGGAGAGTCGTGGGGCGACGCCCCTGAGGACGAGTCCTACCTGGTGCGCACCGTTCACCGGCTCCGCCGGAAACCTCTCGGGCAGCTGACCGTGGAGGATCTCCGCATTCTCCTGGGGCAGAACGTCGGCACAGAACACATTCTCCCACTCGGTTTGAGGAAACTGGAAAAAGACCCGCTCGCGGAGGGAGACTACTACCCTGGCGACCTTCTGGTCGCTGCGATGAAATTGCCCGTGGAGTCATGGGCGAAGCATCCGGACTGGGAAAACCGCATGGGACGGGTCGTCTCGCAGGTCGAAGCGACCGACCCTGCGACGAACCCGGACGTAGACGACCAGTTGCTCGGCAAAATCAAGGAATACCGCGACGCCCGCACCTGCCGGTAATCCAGAACAAGACTCGCCTCTGGACGGACCCAGCCGGGCCTCGAGCCAGACCCCGGAACCGGGCGACTCAGCCAGTCCCCGCGCGAACCCGCACATGGAGGCACCGGCAGGACGCCACGACATCACCTGTCACGGGCACGCTCCGGCAGTTAGCCTCGTGCTGTCGTCGGGAGGTGCCGTCCATGGCCGGTGAGAACGCAGTGAAGCTCGCAGTGCTGATCGACGCGGACAACGCACGGCCCTCGATCATCGAGAGCCTGCTGGCCGAGGTCGCCAAGTACGGCACCGCACACGTCAAGCGCGCCTACGGCGACTGGACCGGCACCAACCTCAAAGGATGGAAAGACCACCTCCTGTCCCAGTCGATCCAGCCCGTCCAGCAATTCGCCTACACCACCGGCAAAAACGCCACCGACGCAGCGATGGTCATCGACGCCATGGACCTGCTCTACTCCGAGCGCTTCGACGGCTTCTGCCTCGTCTCCAGCGACAGCGACTTCACCCGCCTCGCCTCCCGCCTGCGCGAATCCGGCCTCACCGTCTACGGATTCGGCGAACGCAAAACACCCCAGCCCTTCGTCGCCGCCTGCGACAAATTCGTCTACACCGAAAACCTCGCCTACCCCCACAGCCCCGCCGCGCCGGCCGAAACCCCGCCCAGGCAAAAATCAGTCATGTCCGCCGCCCAGCTCAAGTCCGACACCGCGCTGGTCAACCAGTTGCGCAATGCCGTCGAAGCAGCCTCCGACGACGACGGATGGGCAACGCTGAGCGCCATCGGAAACATCATCACCAAACAGCGGCCCGACTTCGACTCCCGCACCTACGGCTACCCCAAACTCAGCACCCTCATCACCGCGACCACGCTGTTCAACATCGAACGGCACATCCCCGGCGACGGCAAACCAGCAGTCGTCTACGCCCGCGACAAGCGACACCTGCCGGACAAACAGGTCTCATCGTCTGCAGGAGACACCTGATCGCGGCAGGTGACCTAATACGCCGCTGTGCCGACGCAGGTTCAGGCAACCTGCGCCCTGCTCTCCGGTCGACGAGTCGAATTCCTCGACGTCGCGCCATGATTTGCCGGTGGCCTTTGAAGAGCTGGTGGCGATTGAGCCGGCTGACGACGAGCGCGAGGGTGCCGCGTCGACAGGTGCCGGCTGCGGACGGCGCGCCTCGCCATCGAGCCGCTGAGCGCGCAGGATTGGCGACGGATGCTGGTTGCCGCGGAAATCGTCTTCGCGAGCGACGCGTTCGGGTACGGCATGGACCGGTCGATCTTGACCGGCTTCTCGGACAAGCAGGCGATCAAGATCCTGCTACGGTCGCAACGAACGATCGCCCGCGCTCCGCATCGCACTCCACCGTCGCGACGACCGAGCGTTCCAGCCCCGGCCGTTCCTGGCCCGTGTACATTCTCGACGGGCCGGCCCCGTACACCACGTCGCCGTCTAGGCCGCCGACCCCGACGACGGCGCGCTGGCCTCGCTGCTGGCCGAGCTGCGCGTCGCCCCGCTGCCCATACGTCCCCGCCCCAACGCCGTCGAACTCGCGCCAATTGCCCACGCCAGCCACGTCCGCACCGGCGGAGGCCGCATCTTCCTCGTCGCTTCCGCCGACGGCCGCCCAGCCGACATCGCCCACTCCCAGGCCGGTGCGCTGCCCCGCTACTCCCTCGGGCGAGTCCCGACGCGGGCGACCAGCACCGGGCACAGCGCGTATGAGATCAGCGCCTGGCTCGTGGATCCCAGCGCCAGGCCGCTGAACCCGCCCCGGCCCCGGCTGCCGACGACCAGCAACTGTGCCCGGTCGGCAAGATCGAGCAGCACCTCGGCCGGACGCCCCGCCCGCACGACCTGCTCGACGACGACGTCCGGATATTTCTCCTGCCACCCGGCCAGCCGCTGCGCGAGCAGCTCGTGCTCGTGCTCCTCGACTGCCGCGCGGTCCATTCCCCGCCGACCCTCTTCGAAGATCTCGGCCAGGAACGTTTCGCTCCAGCTGTGGACCGCCACCAACCGCGCATTCCGCCAGGTCGCCTCTTCGAATGCGGCCGCGATCGCGGCTTCGCCGTTGGGAGTGGCGTCGACGCCCAGCACGACCGGCCCCTCAGTCGGAGCTTCGTCCTCACCGACGTGCGGCCGGATCACCGCGACCGGACACGGCGCGTGCGCGGCCAGCGCGACCGACACCGACCCGAGCAAGACCCGGCCCGCCGTGCTCCGGCCGGGACTGCCGAGAACGATCATGCTCGCGTCGGCCGCCTCGGCCAGCAACGCCTCCGCTGGCCCTTCGGTCCGCACCGCGGTCGCCGCCTCGACACCCGGCGCAGCCTGGGCAGCCGCGTCGCCCGCTTCGGCCAGCACTCGCGCGCCGCGCGCGCCGGCAGCTTCCTGCATCTGCTCGAACGAAAGCTCGGCTGCGGGAAAGGACGCCGGCAGCTCAGGCAACGCATGGACCAGGCGAAGACCCCGGTGACGTTCCCGCGCGACCCGTGCCGCCCAGCGCACTGCAGTCAGAGCGGCCGCGGAACCGTCGACGCCGACCACCACTGCTGACTCCGACCCCGTCATCCGATCCCTGCTTTCCCTTGTACGGACAGTCCGTGCAAGGAAGCTACCGGCCGAAGGCCGTTCCAGCCCGTCGTCACACCCCGACGGGGGAAGAGACAGATGTCGACCGCGGCTCCTGCCGGTACACAGTAGACAGTCGCCGGTGTTCACCCGCCCAACGTCGGATACGCGATTTCACGAGTCTCAAAGGCAGTCATTGGCGACGAGGTTCCGTGCAGCTCGCCACGATCTCGTTTCCATTCGGGACGCAGACCGGAGGGGATCGGAATATTTCGCCAACGCGCAGCCGGTCCCTTCGGCCGGATGACCTCCGACGACCGTTTCCAGACACTGCGGCTGCCCGGACCCGAAAACAACGGAGAACCCATCCAGGCAGCGCTGACCGCTGAATCCGAAGAGTTCGCGCGCGCCAACGTATCCGCCGCGCTCAACCTCTTCCTCCGCCGATCCTGACCGATCGCGCCACCGGAGTCTCGGCACCGAGAACCCGGTTGTCGTAGCGGAGCACGGGACGGTCAATGGACAGCGGACAACCGTCCGGTCGCCGGTCGCCGGATGCTGAGCTATGGTGACGGTGTCGCGAAAAACGATGCTCCGCGGTGCAAACCGCCGAACATCGCGCACACATCGACGCAGACGTTTCTGCTCGGTCAGCGGCTCCTTGCCGAGATCGGGTCTTTCCGCCCCTTCTCGGAGAACAACCTTGCCGGCGCGTGCCGGCTCGACAGAGGAGCGCACCATGCAGAAGTCCGTCGCCATCATCGGAGCGGGGCTGGGCGGCCTGACGCTCGCCCGGGTGCTTCAGGTCAACGGTGTCACCGCGACGATCTACGAGGGCGAGGCGTCGGCGACCGCCCGCGCGCAAGGCGGCTTGCTCGACATTCACGAAGAGACCGGACAAGCCGCTCTCCGCGCAGCCGGTCTGTACGACGAGTTCCTCAGCCTGGTCCGTCCTGGCGAGGACGCCAAGCGCGTGGTCGACCACGCCGGCACGGTCCTGTTCGACCTGCCCGGGGATCCCGGATCGGCGCGCCCGGAGGTCGATCGCGGCGAACTCCGGGACCTGCTCATCGAGTCGCTCGCACCCGGCACCATCAAGTGGGGGCACAAACTCGACTCGATTCGGCACCGTCCGGAGGACGGCTACGACCTCGCCTTCGCGACCGGGAGGGCCGCGCACGCCGAACTGGTCGTCGGTGCGGACGGGGCCTGGTCGAAGGTGCGCCCGCTGCTCACCCCCGCCAAGCCGCTCTACAGCGGGACCTGCTTCATCGAGATCGGCCTCGCCTCCGGCGGCCCGGACCACCGGGCGAGCGTGGAGGCGATCGGCAGCGGCACGCTGATGGCGGTCGAGCCGGGCAAAGGCATCATCGCCCATCGCTATGCCGACGGGCGCGTATCCGGCTACGTGGCGCTGAACAAGCCCGAGGAGTGGGCGAAGTCGATCGACTTCGGCGACCCGTCCGAGGGCCTGCGCCAAGTCGCCGCCGAGTTCGCCGGCTGGTCGCCGCTGCTTACGGCGTTCGTCTCCGAAAGCGACGTGGAGCCGCGGCTCCGGCCCATCTACGCCCTTCCCGTCGGCGTCAAGTGGGACCGGGTACCCGGCGTGACGCTCATCGGCGACGCCGCGCATCTGATGTCCCCCTTTGCCGGCGAAGGCGCGAACCTCGCCATGTACGACGGTGCCGACCTGGCGGGCGAACTGGTCGGGCAATCCGACGTCGAGGGCGCGCTCGCCGCCTACGAGGAACGGCTGTTCCCGCGTAGTGGCGAGGTGGCCGGCCTCTCGGCACAGAACCTGGAGAACTTCTTCGGCCGGGAAGCGCCGCATAGCGTGGTCGCTCTCTTCGATCGCTCTTAGGGAGCCGCGCGACGGCTTGGCCTCGGCACCGCGAACGCCGAGGCCAAGCCGAAAGTCCGCTAATCGCCGGTGCAGCAGGACGTGCGGGCGCTCTCCACGTAGCGCGGGTCGTGCCACCAGAAGGCCGCGTTGTCCGGATGATCCGGAACCGGCGTGCGCCGGGTGCTGGCCGGAGCGGCTGAGCTGGCCGACGCGAACGGGGCGAGCAACTCGTCCACTGTGTGCACGCGCCCGCTCGCGAGGACCTGGCGGACGTCGGCGGCGGCCTTGATATCGGTGAGCGGGTCGCTGCCGAGGACCACCAGGTCGGCGTGACAACCCCGGGCGACGCGGCCCAGCGGTTCGCCCAGGACGTCGCCCGGGATGCTCGTCGCGGTGATCAGCGCTTCGTACGGGGTGAAGCCGTAGGCGACCATCGCACGCAGGTTCATGTGCGTGCTGACCGCGGTGTGGTCGATCGGCGAATCGGTGCCGGTCACGATCCGGCCGCCGCCGCGCAGGATCGCCGCCGCCTCTTTCACTTGGCGGGCCAGGCTGTTGAGCGCGGCGGTCTGGTCGGCGGTCTTCGCGATTTCGACGGTCTTCTGCAACGACTTGTACTCCCACGCCGGATACAGTGTCCGCACCCTTCGGTCGGTCGCCAGGCTCTCGTCGTCGCGGAACAGCGCGGTGGCGGCGAACAGCGTGGGCGTGCGCGCGGCGCCGCGGCGCAGGAACAGGTCCACTACGTCGTCGTATCCGGCGCCGAGCAGGGAGTATGTGCGGGAGTAGCCGAACCGGCTGGTGGCGCCCATGTGCTCCATGCCGTCGCCTCCGAAGGCGAGCGCCGGGTAGTGGTAGTGCGAGGTCGTCGGCAGCCGCCGCTGGTGGCCCCATTCGATCACCCGGTGCTGCATTTCCGGGCTGATCCGCACGTAGGCCTTGAGCAGGTCGTAGTCGAGCTTCTCGGCCCGTTCCAACTCGAGTTCCAGCTGCCGCTCGTCGAAAGTGGGCCGCATGAAGTTGTAGAAGACGCGCGAGCCGTCGATCGCCTCGCCGGTGGCGAAATACCGCGGCCCGAGCCGGGCGCCGGACTGGATCGACTCCCGCTCCTCCACCATGTGATACGCCGGGCTGCCCGGCGATCGCGTCGTGGTGAACCCGAGCGACAGCCACAGCCTGCCCTGCCGGTCGCCGTAGCCGTATCCCTGCATCTGGCGGTGATGGTGCATGTCGACGAGCCCGGGGATGACCACGCCGTCGCGCGCGTCGACGATCTCGCCGTCCAGCCCGCTGCCGGTCGGCTCCACCCCGGCGATCCGGCCGCCGTCCACCACGATGTCCACGTCCGTGCGCGAAGTGTGCGAAGTCCCGTCCCACATCCGCCCGGCGCGCACAATCACCCGGCCGCGGTTGCGGGCGTTGGTCCAGGTCAGGCGCGTCGGCACGGTGCGGGGCGCGCCGCCGACCGCCGCGATCAGCCGCAACCGGCCGTTGTTCAGGTACAGCAGGGTCTTCGAGTCGCCGCTCCAGCTCGGTGCGTCGGTGACCTCGTCGGTGACCTGCCGCGGCGGGCCGGCGGGCGTGCCGTCCGGGTGCACGTCGACCACCCACAGCACGCTGGCCGCGACGAACGCCATCCGCCGGCCGTCCGGCGACCACACCGGGCCGTCGTCACCGCGGGTCTGGATGGACCGCTCCGGCATCGGGTCCACGTAACGGCCGGCGCCGGTTTCAGTGTCGACCAGCAGGATCTTGTTCAACCCCTCGCGGAAGCGCGTCGAGTACGGCTTCACCGCGGCGAGTGCGATGACCTTGCCGTCCGGCGACCAGGACGGACGGCCGGGCTCGAAGGTCGCGGTGAATACCTGCCGCACGGTGCCGGTCGCGACCTCGACCGTGTGCAGCGCGCCGGTCTGGTCGAGGAACGCGACCCGGGAGCCGTCCGGCGACCAGGCGCTCGACGTCGCGGCCAGATCCGGCAGGTTCGTCAGTTGCCGGTCCCGTCCGGTCTTCAGATCGCGGATCCACAGGTCGAGCGTGCCGCCGCGATCGGTGGAGTAGACCAGCCTGCCTCCGTCGGGCGAGAACGCCGGATCGCTTTTCCACCACGTGTCGCGGGTCAGCGGGCGCGGCAACCGGCCCAGCTCCATCAGATAAAGGTCGTTCAACGCGCGGAACACGACCTGGCGGCCGTCCGGCGACAGCACCGGGCTGCCGATCCCGACCACTGGTTTCGGGGTGGTTGAGGCAAAATCCCGCGGACGCGCGTGCAGCGGCCCTTCGGCGACGGTGACCGGCGCGCAGAACGGGATGTCCGTCGCCGCGCCGCCGCCGAGCTTCCGCCGCCGCAGCGCACCGTCTGCGGTGTAGAGATATTCGTCGTCGCTGAGCCAGGAAACGCGGAAGGGGAACACGTCCTCCCCGGAGAACAACGGTTTCCTGGCGCACGCCAGCTCCACCGCGGCGGGCGGCAGCGGCTTCGGACCGCCGACGACCCGGGTGTACACGACGTCCTTCCCGTCCGGAGTCCACATCGGACTGTGCAGCACCGCGTCCGGTTCGCTGACCAGCGTGGAACGGGCGCCGTCAGCGACGGAGACGACGTCGACGCGTTTGGCGCCTGCGACGAACGCGAGTTTGGCGCCGTCCGGCGACCAGGCCGGTTCGTACTCCTCCTCCGGGCTGTCGGCGATCACCCGGCTGGTCCCGGAAGCGATGTCCAGCACCCGGATGCCGTAACTGCCGCCCTCGTCGGAGGAGTAGGCGACGGCGCGGCCGTCCGGGGAAAAGACCGGTTCACGGTGATCGAACGGCCCGCTCGTCAGCCGCCGCAAGCCGCTGCCGTCGGCCCGGATCGTCCACAGATCGAAGATGCCTTCGCGGTAGGACTGGAACACCAGCGTCGTGCCGTCCGGGGACCAGGACGGCAATCCGATGTCGAAAAGGTCCCCGGTAAGCCGTTTCGCCGTTCCGCCCCGCGACGGCAGCAGCCACAGCACGCCGAGCAGGTCGATCGCGACGGTCCGGCCGTCCGGCGACAGCTGAGCCGCCACATTCGTCCCCCGCCGGACCGAAAGTGGTTGCGCAGCAGGGGATTCCGCCTGCGCCTCGGGTACCGGACCGGTCACGCCGAGCCCCACCGCCCCGGCCGTTCCCGCTACTCCGGCCAGAAAACCACGCCTGTTCACCGTCATCTGCGCCCCCAGTGCACTGCCGTTCGATGATCTGGCCCAGCCTAACGTCGTTTCCAGGCATTCAGCCGCGATCATCCTGTCGGCTGTAGGCCCAACTGCCGCACCGTAATGCCGCTTCCGTGCCGAAACCGCGTTTTGCCCCCTGGCCACCGTCCGCAAAGACGAGAACTTACGAGGACTTGCCGATCGACGCCGTGCAATCGCTCGGCGAGCGGAGCTGTGCGCGTGGGACCCGGTGGCCGAGACATGGGCTCGATCAAGGTCGGTGCCGGGGCCCCTTCTTGTGCGCAGTGAACCACTCCGCAGCTCGGCGGGCGAGGTCCTCGACGGACGCTCCGTCTGCGGGGTGGATCAAACCGTCGGGTCCCGATAGCTCGATCAGGGCGTCCTCCGCTCTCACCTCACCGTCCCAGTTGAGGCAGGCCGGGCTCCATCCACCGCGAATGCCACGCTCGTCGAAGTCCAGTCGCAAAGTGGCGAGCACAGCGTTGTCTTCGACGATGTCGAGGGAAATCAGGAGCCAGGGGGTGCCATCGTCGTCAGCGTGCAGCCAGTAGTCCAACCCAGGAACGAGCGCGTCCAACGAGAGGGCGAAGACGCGTTCAGCCTCCGTCGCTACGCCCTCGCGCTGCCCACCCCAGTCGATCTTCCCCGCGGTCACCAGACGAATGTAGTCGCCTGACGCACCGGCTGACATTCGAGTTTCTGAGCAAGTGCGCCGAGAAGTGACAGATGGCTTGGTCAGGTGAAGTTTCCCCGATCGGCACTTTTCCCACTCATTGTTCGCGGTTCTCGGATGCGGGCTACCAGTCACCGGAGGCGAGGACGCTCGCTCATCCGGCCCCGTGGTCGGCGGATCGTGGTTGAGCGCTGCAGGTTGCCGGTTGAGCGACCTGGCTGGCGTTGTGGTCCTCCACGTGGACGGCCAGATGAGTCAGGGGGATCGGCCGCGCCCACCTCGCAGAGTGGGGCGGCGGCCGCGCTGCGGGCCAGCTCGATTCTGACCCGCAGCGTCATCCACTGCGCAAGCGCTCCGACCAGCCGCGCGGTGCCTCGCGCGCCGACGATCATCATCGCAACGCGGTTGAAGCCGCTCAGTGCGCCGCAGCCGCCCGAAGGATCGCTGCGGCCGAGCGCTCGACGTCGGACTCGGTGGTCGACCAGTTCGAGACCGAGATTCGCAGGTAGCGACGACCGCGCCAGGTGGTGCCGCCCAACCAGCAGGTGCCGTCACGTTGAACCGCGTCGATGATCGCGTCGATGCGGTCGTCATCGCCGAATCCGACCAGCACCTGGTTCAGGACGACGTCGTTGGCGATCTCGGCGCCACCTTCGGAGAGGATCGTGGCGAACCGACGCGCAAGCCTGCAGCAGCGGTCGACGAGGTCGGCCACCCCATCGCGCCCCAGCTCCCGCAACGCCGCCCACACCGCGAACACCCGTGCGCGACGCGATGCCTCGAGCGTGAGGTCGCCCATTCGGGACAGCTCGGCAGAGCCTGCGAGGTAGGGCGCGCGGTAGGCGATGGTCTCGGCGTGCAGCGCCGGGTGAGCGCAGAACGCGAAGCCGGAGTCGTAGGGGACGTTCAGCCACTTGTGACCGTCGCACGCCCAGGAGTCGGCCAGCTCCAGGCCGTCGACCAACGCCGCTGTCGCCGGGTTGGCACCTGCCCAGAGTCCGAAGGCGCCGTCGATATGGACCCAGGCACCGTGCCTCTTCGCGAGCGTGCAGGCGGCGCGCAGGTCGTCGCAGGCACCGGTGTTCACGTTTCCCGCCTGCAGACAGACGATCGTGGGGCCCTCGCCCGCGACGAGAACTCTGGCCAGGTCCGCAACGTCGATCGCGCCCTGCGGACCCGCGGCCACCTCCTGGATCGCCCTGGTTCCGATACCGAGCAACCGCAGCGAGCGGTCGATGGTCGCGTGCCGCTCGGCGCTTGCGACAACCCGGAGAGCGGGCGCTCCCGCCAAGCCGTCCCGTTCGACGTCCCACCCGGCTTGAGCGAGGACGTGGTGACGCGCCACCGCGAGCCCGACCGTGTTGGCCTCCTGCCCTCCGGTGACGAACCCGGTCGACGCGGTGGCCGGAATGCCCAGGAGGTCCCTGAGCCACCTGCCGGCGACGTCCTCCGCAGCGGCCGCGGCAGGCGACAGAGCGGGGTTGAAGCTGTTCTGGTCCCATGCCGCCGCCAGGAAGTCCGCCGCGACGGCGGATCTCAAGGCCCCGCCGATGACCAACCCGAAGAACCGCGGACCCGCCGTTGCCACGAGCCCGTCGTCGGCGATGCGAGCAAGTTCGTCGACGACGGCTTCAGGAGGGGTGGAGCCGCGAGAAAGTTCTTCTCCGAATGCTTGCCGCAAGACCGCGAGGTCGACAGGCTGCGCGACAGGCCGATCGTCCAGGCCGGCCACATATTCGGCGGCCAACTCCGCGGCCCGCGTGAAGAGAGAGTGCTCCTCGTGCATGAACGTCCTTCCGGATGCCACGACTACGTGGTTTGTCAGGCTTCTCATACGCCTGAACGGTGATTCGGTCAACGACGCATCAGGCCGCTGCGGGTGATCGAGGAACACGACATCCGTTCCGGGAAAACAGGTTTCACAACCAGCACGTCGTCCGAAGTCGCAGAAGCTTTTAACCGCACGACATGCAGCCGCCCTGCTTGAGCCTGGTGGATCCGGCAACAGAGACTTCTCTAGCCCAACAAGCGCGAACCCGGCTCCACGATGCGCGTATCGGCGAAAGCGCTGATGAAGTACGAGAATCCGACATCGTCGAGCGGGCCGACAGCATCTGCCGGCACCTTGAAACAGTGCAGAACGGCACGGACCTGCTCCACGGTCACCGGATATCCCTCGGGCAAGGACAGGTCGTCCATGCCGAGCACGGCCTCCAAGGCGGGATGGCTGATCCCGGCGGGAAGATCCACGGACCAGTCCAAAAGTTCGTCCGACTCGCGAAATGCCTCGATCTGCCACCCGACGACACGATCATCCACGGTTCGACCTCCCGAGCGGGAACAGAGCTTCCCCCAGGAACCGGCTGGCCTGTGCTGGGATCAAGAACACCTCGACGCAAGCCACGCCAGTCATACCTCTCCCCTTCGCCGTGCGCGAGTCCCACTCGTAGATCCTCCTCTTGCTGTCGTTCTGGCAAGACGGCGGGCGTCGGCGGCCCGGCGAGCGTCTCCCGTCACGGCCGCTACAGCGCGCCGTCCGGCCCTCGAACGCCGCGCGTAGTCACGGCGGCTCTCGCACTCGTCGAATTCTGCCTGGAAACATCTGGGCAGGCGCACACAGCACCAACGGCA
Source organism: Amycolatopsis sp. NPDC054798 (assembly GCF_053611505.1). Taxonomy (NCBI): domain Bacteria; kingdom Bacillati; phylum Actinomycetota; class Actinomycetes; order Pseudonocardiales; family Pseudonocardiaceae; genus Amycolatopsis; species Amycolatopsis sp. NPDC054798. Next base: position 42,513 of record NZ_JBSHAM010000010.1, read on the forward strand.
AAGATGGACGCGGAACGCATTCCATTGGCGGCTTCGCGGGCCGGGACGATCTCGATGCCGGTGAATCTGGCAGGGGCGAGCCCGTCGAGGTGCTCGGCGAAGGACAGCGCCCTGGCGATGCAGCCGACGTTGGCACCGCGTTTCGGCGCACGGCGGTAGAAAAGGCGGAGGTCATGGTCAAGTCGTAGCGCGCTCCGGCGGGTTGGATGCCATCGGTGGAGAATCCGTGTTCATCCACACCGCCAGTCGCGTGTATGGCGCGCCCGGCGATCGGTTCACCCATACGAGTGCCCTCGCCTGGTCCAGTTTCGTCCTGGTGTAGCAGGACGGGGCCCCTGAGCGACTTCGCGGTGGAGAGGTTCGCGACCGAGCTACCACCGTGGATATGGAGCGCGACATGGGCTGGTCTGGCTGGCACCCGATTGCGGAAAACAAGATCATTTACGTCTCCGTGCACGAGCTCCCGAACAAACAGCATCTCTTCGCACGCGACGTCGGTGGCGCGTATTACCACTGGGGCGACTGGAATGCGCCAGCCATGGATCCTTCCAGCTGGGTGCCGTTCGACATCTCCTTTGTCGCAGCCGACTGGGCGGCGCCGGCGATTGCCGCAGCCTCTTGGGACCAGGGGCGGGTGGACGTCATCTCGATCGAAGACCACGGCCATGGCCAATTCCCGACCCATCGGTTCCGGTTCAATTTCCCGTTCGGCGAGTGGACTGCATGGCAGAACATCGGCGGGCAGCCGACGACGATCGCGATGCCAGCTGTCACCGCGGAACGTCCCGGTCAGCTGAACCTCTTCACAGTCCAGTACGGCCCGGTGCCGAAGAAGATCATTCATCGCTGGTACGTGAACGACCGGTGGAGCGGCGGCGATGTGCTTGACAGTTCCAATGTCGACAGCATCAGCGCCTGCAGCTGGGGACCGGGCAGGCAAGACGTGTTCGCTATCGGGCCGGTGCAGAACAACGTCGTGCACATGAGGTATGAAAACGGGTGGTCGGGCTGGGAAAGCCTCGGCGGATGGTCAAGTTTGCCGCCCGCGGTCGCAACGTGGCCAGGTCGCATCGACGTCTTTATCACGGGTGGCGACCGGCACATTTACCACAAGGTATTCGCTGATGGCAGGTGGTCTCCGGATTGGGAGCCGCTCGGCGGCACGGTCCATGATCGGTATCGACACCTGGCCGCTTCCGCGGGCAACGGCGGACCGCTTCGTGTTTACCACACCGGCACGGATCTTAAGATGTACGAGAACTGGCTGATGTGATCGCTATCGGCTTGCCATGAATCCCGCAGGTGATTGTCACTCAATCGAACCCGGCCCTTGGGAGATCGTACTCGGCGGGGCGAAACACCCCGTTCAGGTACGGGATGGGACGGCTCGCGCGCCGCAATGGCTATACCGAATACCCGAAGCCTTGCGCTCCGCGGTTGCCTTCGGCGTAGTCGCTACTGCGGAAGTTTCCGCCGTCTCGACAAGCCAGGAAGGTCGTTTCAGTCGTCGAACAGTTCGCGTCGGGATGCGCGAGGTCGCTTATCGGGTGCTGCGTAAGAGGCTGTTGGTCCCCGTTTCGCGGTAGTTCCGGCCCTGCGCGCGATCTCGGATATGCGGGAGCGTGGACACCGGCCGTCACGCGCGGGTGCCGAAGGAGAACCCCTCCCATGAGGCGTTTCAGGCGAGTCCGGAAAACCCCGGGAACGGCAGCGAGACCCCGGTCTCGTACACCCCGGCGCGCAGCAGTCCTGGCGTGCGGCGTGCTCGCCGCCGTGTCGGCGACAGCCGGGCCCCCGCAGGCGGCGTACCCCGGCGACAACGGCAAGATCTTCTTCACCCAGTCCGGCGCCATTCTCTCGATGAATCCGGACGGCACCGGGGTCGCCACGGTCGTCGGCGGGCAGGACTCCTTCATCCCGCGCGTGTCCGCGGACGGGACCAAGGTCGCGTTCGAACGGCGCGTCGGCCCCGATGTCCAAGTCTTCACCATGAATCCGGACGGCACCGAGATCACCCAGATAACGTCCGGAGCCTACGCCGACGGCCAGTCGCTGACCTGGTCCCCGGACGGCACCCGGATCGCCTACAGCTCCTCTGACGGGCTGATCTCCACCATCAAGCCCGACGGCACCGGGAATGCCCCTCTGGTAAGCATTCCGGGCCATACCCTGCACCACCCGCGCTGGTCTCCGGACGGCACGCAGATCGCCTTCTGGGCATTCACCTTCTCGGCATTCAACTCCGATCCGCCGGGTGCCCACGTCTACACGGCGAACGCCGACGGCACCAACCCGACCAACATCTCCGGCGCCAACGACAACGACGTGTTCCCCGTGTGGTCCCCGGACAGCGCCCTGATCCTGTTCATGGTCGACACCCAAGGGCTGCTGGTGATGAACGCCGACGGCACCAACCGGACCCAGATCTACGCCAGCGCCACCGGCATTCCTCCGAGCCCCGGCGATTGGGCCGCCGTCCCCGGACCAAGCCCGCGGCCGCTTCGTCCCCAACTCGACAACCTCCACCGCGAACAGCCCGCGCGGCCCTGGCGCTGAGGCTGTGCTTGCCCGCGCAGCGTGGAACCATCTCGCCGAGAGCAAATCGGCGCAGGACTCGGCCACGACAGCCGATTCCTCGCTCGCCGCAGAACGGTCGCGCGGCCTCAGGACGCCTAGCGCTGGACGCGGATCGCCGGCGTTGCCAGCGTTGCCAGCGCGAGCAGCATCGGGCCGAAGCCACGGCCAGCCATCATGGTCCAAGTACCCTTCTGGTCTGCGGCTGGACCCGCGGTCGGCCACGCTGATCGCCTGCGCGTCGAATACCCCATCGCACCGCCCCGGCTGTGCGCCGAACGGCCGTCGCGTCGATTCGCGCCAACCCGCCGGATCGAGTCGACGGGCCGTTGGATGCCGCGTTCAAGACGTCCCGGGAGTCGCCTTGAACGCGGCTGGGTGCAGCAGTGCATTTCCGGGATGGACAAGGCAGTTTCAAGCGTCGGGGCGTTGATCGTCTGCAGCAGCGGGTGTGCCGATGAGGTTCTGCACGACCTGGTCGAAGTCGAGCGCGAAGGTGTGGATTCGGTCAGGCGACCAGCCCGGGAGAGCGCTCAGCACGAGATCGTTGAGGCGCGCGCGCAGCGTCTGGATGCAGCGCTCGCCCTCTGGCGTCAGCTGGAGCACGGTGGCACGCAGGTCGTGGGGGCTGGGTTGCCTTGTCAGCAGCCCGGCCTCCTGCAACCGGGTTGCGTAACGGGTGGTGACGGTGCGGTCGAGGCCGATCTGGTCGGCGAGTTCGCTGGCGGAGGACGAGCCGACCCGGGCGAGTCCGGAGAGCACCGGGTAGGTCCACCGATCGATGCCGGTGTGGCCCTCAAGGAGCGTGTCGTAGAGATGCATCCGGTTTGCGCGCAACAGCAGGGCGCCGATTGCCGAAGCGATGCGCTCGGCGTCGGCGTGCGCCGGCTTGTCCTGTGACATGGCCACGATTTTACGTGCGCCACGCACGCGCATGAGTTAGGGTGGCAAATGCGTGCACGGCGCACGCTTATAGAGGAGGAACCATGTCCAAGCCGATTCGCCCCGAAGACGTCCTGCCCGACGGCGTCGACCGCACTACCCTCGGCGGCCTCGAGGTCCGCAAAGGCGCCGTCGCGGCGTTCGTGGCCAACGTGAAGCAACTCGAGCAGGCCGAGCCGGGAGGAACCGAACACGAGCAGATCGTCGACCAGCTCAAGCAGCTGGTCCCGACCTTGCGGGCGGTGGGCGTGCTGGACGTCTTCCAGCCACGTTCGGCGGCGGTGGCCCAGCTCATCGACGCGGTCTAGGTGTTTTTGCATCCCGCGGCGGCCACCTCGGCGAGGCGACCGTTGCGGGATGATGAGAACCGCGGAGACCACGCACACCGCGGCAAGATCTGGCAACAGCCACCGCAGAAGTCGTGCTCGCCCGGTCAACCAGCCCGGTCGGCGGTGTCCGACAGCGTCTCCGCCATTCGTTCGGCGAGGCGCAATGTCCGGCGGTCGTCGAACCGTGCTCCTTGGATGGTCAGCCCGACCGGAAGACCTGTCGCGGGGACAGTCAGCGGGAAGGTGACCATGGGTGCCCCGAGCATCGCGCCTGGCGTCGTGTTCCGGGTGTAGAGCTCGAAAGCGTCGACGCGGCTGCCCAGATGCTCCACAGTCTCGTCGCAGTCGACGGGCGGAGCCGGGGCGGGCGTGGCGGGAAATGCGAGCGCGCTGAGTTCGTGCCTGCGCAGCAGTTCCGCGTAGCGCTCTCTCGCTTGTTCGGTTTGCCGCTGGGCGATCGCGTACTCGTCGGGCGTCACCGGGGACGACGCCTCCGCTTCCAGGATCTGCCGGACATCAGGACTGCGCACGTCAGCGACCAGCCGGGCGAACGCCTGCTCGGAGTTCATGCCCAGGGCGCGGGCGGCGACGTCTCCGAGCAGCCGGCGGGCTTCCCAGCAGACGATCGGCATCGCCGCCGCGCGGCTGAGTTCCCAGATCTCCGCGAGCTTCACCGGCACCAGCTCGATGGTGTCCGCGAGCGCGTCCAAGGCCGGTTCGAGCGCCGCTCGCGTGCTGGGGTGCAGCTCGCGGACCAGCTCGGCGGGCACCCCGATCCGCGGGCGCGCAAGGTCCTGGTGCGTTGTTCCGCCGAGCATCGTCAGGTCGATCTCGGCGAGGCGCCGCACCGATCGCGCGAAGACCCCGGGGGCGTCCCGCGTCCACGACAGGCCGACGATGCCCGCGCTCGGCCAGCGTCCGGTGCTGGGGCGGAATCCCGCGACCCCGCACAGGCTGGCCGGGATCGAGATCGAGCCCCCGGTGTCCGTGCCCAGTGCGACCTCGGCGTGGCCGCGCGCGACGACCGCGGCGCTGCCGCCCGAGGATCCCCCTGCCGAGCAGTCCGGACGTCCGGGCAAGCGCACCGCGCCGTAGGAGGCGTTTCGAGAAGTGATCCCGAAGGCGAGTTCGTGCATGTTCGCCATGCCCACGACCACCGCGCCGGAGCGGCGCAGCTGCGCGACGACCGGGGCGTCGGCCTCCTCCGGCGCGATGTCCAGAAGCTCGCATCCCGCGGATCGGCGCAGTCCGCGCACCGCGATGTTCGCTTTCACCGCGAGCGGATACGGCTTTCCGCCCGCCAACGGAAGCTGGGCCGCGATTTCGCCGGCAGTACAGGTTTGCGTCCACTCTCCCGGTTCCGGTCGTTCGACTGCGGCCAGGACAGCGGGGGGGGGGCGGTGACGCCCGCTGAGGTAAGCGGCATCCGGGGCTCCTTTGCAGCGAATGAGGCTTATCCGGGAGTCTCGGCATGCCGCGCGGCCTCCGCCATCGTCATTTCTGACGATGGCGGAGGTGGTGTGCCGCCAGGGCCGCGCGGTTGGCGGCACCGGTCTTGGCGAACGCGTTGCTCAGGTGGGTCCGCAAAGTCGGCGGCGAGATGCCGAGGGCCGCGGCGATCTGCTTGTCGCTGTAGCCGTCCGCGACCAGCTCCGCGACCTCGGTTTCGCGCCGGGACAACGGTTTCTGACCGGACGGCGCCTCCCGGGGCCAGGTGCGGGCGACCAGATCCCCGAAAGACCGCAAAACCCGCGCGTCCGCCTCGGTGAACGCGCGGCCGCCGCGTCCACGCCACAATCGCAGGTCGACGGAACCGGGGCCGGCGCTCGCCGGGAAGTAGTTCATGCCGTGGTACATGCCGCCGCGATGCAGGAAGTCCTGGACGAACTCGGCGGAGACCCCGGCGGCCGGAGTGATCCGCGAAGCGCTCCCCCGCGCGAAAAGCTTCGGGGTCAGGTCGTCGACGTGCCGGAAATGCCGGTGGTAGGCGCGAAGCGCGCCGTCGCCGAGGTCGAGCTGAACCGGATCGGCGTAGGGCCCGGACGTATCGCAGACATAGGAGGCGAAGATGTCCGCCCCCAGCATGCGACGCAGGACATCGCCCAGCAGAAGGCGCTTCGCCTTCACCGGAGAGTCAGAGAGGACGATATCGATCGCTTCGCACGTCAGTGCGTACTGCTGGCCCATGCTGCCTCGCTTCGGTGCGAAGTAGCGAGCGCGACGCTGGCTCAGCTACGTTGGCTCCCTGTTCGCACGGAAGTGTACGGGGGCCTCGCGCGTGCGCGAGATGCCCGCGCGGCTGTCGGTGGTGTCACCGCGTCACCGCTTGCCGCAGCGAGTTCAGGAACGCCGCGCGCGATGCGTCGAAGACCACGGTGGCGTTCGCGGGGCGCGCGGTGAGTCCTGTGTGGTCGATGACGGTCTGGCCGCGCCCCAACCCGTCGGCGGTGTCGATCTGGACCGGGAGGGCGGCCTTCCTCGTGGCGACACCGGGGTCGAGCGCGACGGCCATCGCGATGGGATCGGGGAGGTCGAGCCCGGCCAGTTTCGAGGAAGTGCGGGCGAAAACCGAGACGGTCCGGTTGATGTCGACAGCGAACTCCGCGAGCGGCCCGAGCCGGCGCAATTCGTCGAGTTCGGCGTCGTCGAACACGGCGTGCTTGCGGGAGATGTCCCAGCCGACGATCTCCAGCGGCAGGCCCGACCGCATCACCATCTGCGCGGCGTGCGGGTCGGCCCAGACATTGAACTCGGCCACCGGCGTGATGTTCCCGCGCCCGTCGCCGGTGCCGCCCATGACGACGCACCGGGTGACCCACTGCGCCAGCCGCGGTTCGCGCGACACGGCGATCGCGAGATCGGTCAGCGGCCCCAGCGCGACCAGAGTGACCTCGCCGGCGTGCCGTTCCGCCGTCGCGATCAGCGCGTCCACCGCGTGCCCGGCCGCGGCGGTCCTGCCATGCAGCGGCAACCCCAGATCTCCCATCCCGTCCTTGCCGTGAACGTGCTGGGCCGTGGCCTGCTCCACCAGCAGCGGCCGCTCGGCGCCGCGATACACCGGCACGCCACCGGCACCGGCCAACTCGGCTGTATACAGAGCGTTCTGCACGCCTTGGTCGACCGGCACATTGCCTGCCACCACCGTGATGGCCTCGACCGTGACGTCCGGATGGCGAAGCGCCATCAGCAGGGCGACAGCATCGTCGGACGCCGTGTCCGTATCGATGATCATGTGGGTCATGCAGCACTCCTCCGCGCTTCGCTGCGGCGGGACGGTAGTCAAACGAATGACTTGGGTCAATAGAGCTTCTGTTGAGGACAAGTCATACGTTTGACTCAGCGTGCTGTCATTCGTACGCTGCCGCCAGTACGGGAGTTGATCGAGAGGACCGCTGGTGAGCGTTCTGCCCTGTGTGCCGCCGAAGGTCGAACTGCACCTGCACCTGGATTGCTGCCTCAGCTATGCCTGCACCCGCGCGCTGCGCCCCCAGACGAGCCTCGCGGAGTACCTGCACGATTACGCAGCTCCAGCGAAATGCGGAGATCTGGTCGATTTTCTGCGGCGTCCGACGAGGCTCGTGGAACTCATGCAGACCGAGGCCGCACTGCGGCTGGTGACCGACGACCTGTTCGCCCAGTTGCTGGCCGACAACGTCGTCTACGCCGAGATCCGCTTCGCTCCCCTGTTGCACACCGACGGCGGGCTGACCGCGGCGCAGGTCGTCGACACGGTCGAGGCAGCAGTAGCCGAGGCCAGCGCCGCGACCGGCGTGTGGTCGAGCGTCATCTTGTGCACGCTGCGGCACTACACCCGCGAGCAAAGCATGACGACCGCGCGGCTGGCTGCCGAACGGCTCGACGGCGGAGTGATCACCGGCCTCGATCTCGCCGGCGACGAAGCCGGCTTCGGCTTGGACGCGCACGTCGACGCGTTCCGCTTCGCCCGCGAACACGGCGTGCGCCTCACCGCACATGCCGGCGAGGCACGCGGCGCGGCCAGCGTCACCGACGTCCTCGACCGCCTCCGGCCGGAGCGGATCGGACACGGCGTGCGCAGCATCGAGGATCCCGCCACCGTCCAGCGCCTGGCCTCCGAGGGCACCCACCTCGAAGTGTGTCCCACCTCGAACGTGCAGACCATGGGCACGATCGTTCCCGCCTACCGCGACCACCCGATCGACGCGCTCAAACGAGCCAAGGTGGCGGTGTCGGTCAACACGGACGCGCGCACGGTTTCCCGCGTCACTCTCGACCAGGAATACGCCCGGCTCCGGCAGGCGTTCGGATGGACCGACGCCGATTTCGCCGACTGCAACCGCGCCGCGATCGACGCGTCCTTCACCACCGAAGAGACCAAGCAGACGGTGCGAGCCCTGCTCGCCGCGCCCGGCCGCGCCGAGGCCCACCGGCTATGATCCCGGCACCATGACACCCGCGCACCGCCGACGCCCGACCGGACGGGACGTCGCCCAGATGGCCGGTGTCTCCCAATCGACGGTTTCGCTCGTCTTCTCCGGCAAGGCACAGGGCCGGGCGTCCGCTGAAGTGATCGCACGCGTCCAGCAGGCCGCGGCCCAGCTGGCGTACCGGCCGCACGCGGGAGCCAGCACCCTCCGCGGCGGCCGGGCCCGCACTGTCGGCCTCATGGTTCCCGACGTCACCAACCCGTTCCTCGGCCGTGTGCTGCGAGGTGCCCAGCAGAGCGGAAGAACCAGCCGCATCACCGTCGCGCTCATCGAACCCGGGCCCGAACGGGACTGGCAACTGACCGCGATGGACTCGCTCAACGCCGCCGCGATCGACGGCACCATGCTCTTCGCGATCGAACCGCGGCCCCTGACCACCCCCGATCAGCTCGGCCCCACGGTCCTCGTCGAAGCCGTCGCCGACGGCTTCCCCAGCATCCTGCTCGACGTCACTCAAGGCACCAAGGACGCCATCGACTACCTGCTCGAACTCGGCCACCGGAACATCGCCCATCTCGGCGTCGACCTGCCGCCGACGACCTTCGCCGCACGCAGCAGCCAATGGCGGCGCAGCCTCGGCGCCGCCGGTCTCGCGCACGTCCCGGCACACGAAATCCTCACCGGGTTCGACCTGCACGCCGCACGCGGCGCAGCCCATCAACTGCTGTCCACCGCGCATCCGCCGACCGCGCTGTTCTGCGACGACGACCTCCTCGCCGCGGGCGCGTTGCTCGCCGCACACGACCTCGGCGTCAACGTCCCCGAAAAACTGTCCATCATCGGATTCGCCGGCACCGTTCTCTCCGAAGCCGCCACCCCGCAACTGTCCACAGTGGCCGCACCCGCGGAGAAACTCGGCGAACTGGCGATGCAGGCGCTGATTCAGGTGATGGACGGCCAACCCGCGGACTCACAGCACGTTCCGATGTCGCTCGTGCCCAGAGCATCCACCGCCTCGGCACCGCCTTCCTGACCGAGAAACGGGGACGTATGCACGCGGTGGCGTCGCCCGCTGTCGAGCAGGGTCGGCTTAAGGAATGGTGATCCCGAAGGGTGGATCGCCGTCCTGCTGCCCCGCGACCGGCGGCTTGTCGCCGACGTTCAATTCCGCCGGGCGGACGTCCGTTGTCTCCGGGCCTGGCTGTGCTTTGTCGCTCAAGGCGTTCAGCACTTCGTGCGGTTCTTTGTGCAGCCAGGGCCGGTGGTTCAACGCGAGCTGCTGTGCGGGGGTGAGCTGCAGGACGGTGAGGAGGCCGTCTGCTTTCACGATGAGCACGGGTCCCATCCGCACCACGGCGTTCTGTTCCGGTTGCAGCGCGGTGATGACGCCTTGCACGCCGTTCATCAGCTTTTCGGCGATGACCGCGTCCTTCTCCAGCGCGACCCGCTGCTCCAGTCCGTGCAGGGCGACCGCCATCGCCTCTCTTCCGGCCGGAGTCGCAGCGGCCTCGCGCAACCGTGCGCGCATGTTGCGGAACCACGACCCGCGTTGCGGGTCCTCGCGTCCGATCACCGACATTCCGGCCTGTGCCAAGGCCTTCTCGACGGCGGCTTCGATCCGTTCGTGGTCGCGGCCGTCGCCGAGATAGATCGAGACCGGTAAAACAGGCGCTTCCTCCCTCGTCCGACGCCAGACACGGCTGCGCAGCAGGGCCCTCTCCTCGGCACCGACCAGCACGGTCTTCACGCTCTTGAAGTCGACCGTGGCGGCTGCGCGGTCCACGGCCGTGTCCTCGTCTCCGGTCTCGACCGGATTTCTCGGCGATGACTCCTGCAGGAGCCGGAGGAGGTCTCGGCCTTCCCGCACCACGTCGAGATGGAAAACAGCTGCGCTGGGGTAGCGAAGTTCGGTCGACGCGGTGAAAGCGGTTGCGGTGAGCGCCGTGCCGGGGCTCCGCTCCCCCAACCAGGTCTCCACCTCGTGAGCCATGGCGGCGACCGCGTCGTCGGAACTCAGCACGACATCAAGCAGGAACCGCGCGCTGCCGAAAGGACGACTGGACCCGGGCGGCTTCTCCCTGACCACGGCCTTCGCGCCCGGCAGTTCGCCGAGCCGGTGTCCCAAATCGTCGAGCGCGGCCCGGCCCGCGTCGTCCTTCACGGTCATCACGATTCGGATCTCCGCCATCGCCCCTCCGTCCGTCGGCACACCGCAGCGTATCGCCGATATGAGAGGAGATGTCCTGCCAACGACGGGAGCACTTGACGCGGGCCGGGATCGTCAATGCTGCCAACGCAAGCAGGCGGCAGGACCCGCGGGGCCAGCTCGACCTACCGCCTTCGGGCGTCCTCGTTCGGTGCGGTGTGGCGGTGAGGCCGTTCAGCATCCAGCCCAGTCGCCGCTGACTCGGTCGTGCGCCAGGCCGCCCGAAGCGCTTCGAGTTCGTGCCGGGGGAAGGGGCGGCCCCACTGGGTTTGATAGCCGGCCTCGCTCAGGTCGGCGACGAGGGTGTCGAACGCCCTGAGCACAGCTTTGGCGAGCGTGGCCGTGGGCTGTTCGCTGTGCCAGATCAGGGTTCCGTCGTGCTGCGGTGTCCTCGAGTCGGCTGCGTGGACAAGCCGGATGGCGACTGTGTTCGCGTCCCGACGGAAGAACCAGCGGTAGACGTCGGGTTCGGCTTCGAATTCGGCCTGCGTATCGGTTTCGTACAGAGTAATCCTGGCTACGGCCCGCAGCAGTTGTTCGGGACCGTCGGTGACGTAGGACGCGACTGCCTCGGCGCTGGTGTGCTGGTCCGTGACCGAGCAGAAGGCCCAACCGTGGTGTTTCAGCGTCCAGGTAAGTCGCACGTTCGGCATTATGGCCGGACACGATGCCCGTCGTCATACGTCAATGAAATGCGCGGATCTTGGCCCGGAACTCTCGCCAAACCTCCCGGGACGCAGCACCCGTCATTGCTCGATGGCGCGGCCCGGCTGACGGTCCGGGTGCGGTGCGGCGGTGTCCGTCGTCGGCGCGGTCCAGCTGGCGAGCAGGTTCATGGCTCGCCGGGACGGTGACCCTTCCCGAGTCGTGTAGACGAACAGGGTGGTGTCCGGGTCGCCGGGCGGGGTGAGGGTCTCGTATTCGACGGTCAGGTCCCCGACGAGGGGGTGGAGCAGCCGTTTCGATCCGTGCGTGCGCTGGTGGACTCGGTGCTGGTCCCACCACTGGCTGAATTCACGGCTGTGTGCGCGGAGTTCGGCGACCAGCTCGGCGGTGGCCCGGTCGTCGGGATCGCGCCCGACCTCGAACCGCAGGTTCTCGACGGCGGCCCTGGCTTGGTCCGGCCAGTCCACGAACAGCGATCGGGCGTCCTCGTCGAGGAACATCCAGCGGGCGTAGTTGCGCCGGGCGGCCGGCAGCTGGTCGAAGTCGGCGAACAACGCCTTGGCCATCCGGTTGGCGGCGAGGATGTCGGTGCGACGGCCGAGGACGAGCGCGGGTTCGCCGTCGAGGGCGTCGAGAAGCTGGTGGAGACCGGGACGGATGCGCTGCGCGCTTCGGGCTTGCCGGCGAGCCGGGGCCGTGGCGTGTCCGATGAGGTCCTCGAGGTGGGCGCGTCCAGCAGTGTCGAGTTCGAGCGCGCGGCCGATCGCCGCCACGACTGCTGCGGAGGGGGTGATGCGGCGTCCCTGCTCGAGACGGGCGTAGTAGTCGGTCGACACGCCGGCCAACCGGGCGACTTCCTCGCGACGCAGACCAGGCACGCGGCGCACGCGTCCGTCCGGCGGCAGCCCTGCCCGCGCGGGGTCGGCCTGGGCACGGGCGCGCCGCAGGAAATCGGCGAGTTCGCGATTGGTGTCGGCCACGCGCTCCATTGTCTCCGACGTCCCTGGTCCGCGCCTGGACCTGTGCGTCCTAGGATGCCGGGTCCGAGGTCGCACAGGGCGCGAGATGAGCCGCTGACCAGGGTTTCGTTCCGGCACGCTTGAGCCGTGCCGGAAACGGGCGCCGCGGGACGGCAGGTCCCGGGAACAGTCAGCAAAGGATTCGATTCGTGAGCAAGATTCTGATCGTCATGTCCGCCGCGAGCACCTGGGTGCGCACCGACGGCTCGTCCTATCCGACCGGCTACTGGGCCGAGGAACTCGCGGCGCCGCACCAGAAATTCGCCGAAGCCGGCTACACGGTCGACTTCGCGTCCCCCGGCGGCGTGCTGCAGCCGCTCGACCAGCACAGCGCCGACCCGGAGATCGCCGGCGCGAACTGCGCCGAATACGTGGTGCACGCGGAAAAGGCGCTGCGGGAGTTCGGCCCGTTGCTCAACCTCGGCGAGGTCGAGATCGACGACTACGTCGCGGTGGTGCTGCCCGGCGGACACGGCCCGGTGGTGGACCTCTACCAGGATTCCGACCTCGGCCGCCTGCTCGCCGAGGCGGACGCCGCCGGGAAGCTCATCGGCGCCGTCTGCCACGGCCCGGCTGCTCTTCTGTCCGCTGTGGACGAAGAAGGCAAGTGGTTGTTCGCCGGACGGGAAATGACGGCGTTCACCGACGAGGAGGAGCAGCTGTTCGGCACGGCCGACGGAGCGCCGTGGCTGCTCGCCAGCCGCTTGCGCGAGCAGGGGGCGAAGCATGTCGGCGGGCCTGCTTACCAGGCGTTCACCACTCGCGATCGGAATCTGTTCACCGGCCAGAACCCGGCGTCGAGTGCTCCGATGGCCGAAGCCATGATCGCCGCCCTCCGCTGACGGCACCCGCACGCTCGCAACCGGCCAGCCCCTGCGCGTCCAGGGGCTGGCCGCCAAGCCAGGATCCACGATCAACTCAGGAAGAACGGTGAAACTCGGTGGTCGCCTCCCTAACCGAACCCGATGTCGTCGGCCGGGTGGAAAAGCGTCTGCTCATCGACGGGCAGTGGCGGCAGGCAGCGGGAGGAGGAACCTTTCCGGTGGAAGATCCGGCCACGGGCCGGACGTTGTGCGAGGTCTCCGACGGAACGCCCGACGACGCGACAGCCGCCCTCGACGCCGCCGACCGGGCACAAGCGACGTGGGCGGCGGTGCCCCCGCGTCGGCGGGGCGAGATCTTGCGTCGTGCCTACGACCTGCTGATCGCGCGTAAAGACGAGTTCGCGCTGCTGATCACCCTGGAGATGGGAAAGTCGCTCAGCGAGTCGAGGGCCGAGGTCGACTACGGCGCGAACTACCTGCGGTGGTTCGGCGAGGAAGCCGTACGGATCGACGGCAGCTGGAAGGTCAGCGAGGACGGCACGGCCCGAGTGCTGGTCATGAGGCAGCCGGTCGGACCGTGCCTGTTGATCACGCCGTGGAACGCGCCGCTGGCCATGCCCGCCCGCAAAATCGGACCGGCCGTCGCGGCTGGTTGCACCATGATCGTCAAACCGGCGCCCCAGGCGCCACTGACGACAGCCGCCCTTGCCGAAGTGCTCGCCGAAGCAGGCTTGCCCGACGGAGTCCTCAACATCATCCCCACCACGAACGCGGCCGCGGTCACCGAGCCACTGCTGCGGGACGGACGACTGCGCAAACTGTCCTTCACCGGGTCCACCCCTGTCGGGCGTCTCCTGCTGGGCCAAGCGGCCGGCACCGTCCTGCGCGTCTCGATGGAACTCGGCGGGAACGCCCCCTTCATCGTCTGCCAGGACGCCGACCTCGACGCCGCTGTCGAGGGTGCGATGACCGCCAAGCTCCGCAACATCGGCGAGGCGTGCATCGCCGCCAACCGTTTTCACGTCCACGCCGCCGTCGCCGAGGAGTTCAGCGAGAAACTCGTCGCGCGGATGACCACGCTCGCCCTCGGGCCGGGAACCGACCCGGGCACTGACCTCGGCCCGCTCATCGACGAGGGCCAGCGACGCAAAGTCGCCGAGTTGGTCGACGAGACCGTCGCCGCCGGAGCCCGCGTGCGCACGGGCGGCTTCGTCCCGGCAGGACCGGGGTACTTCTACCCGCCCACCGTGCTCACCGACGTGCCCGCCGGCTCTCGCATCACCCGGGAAGAGATTTTCGGCCCTGTGGCGGCGATCCAGACGTTCACCACGGAGGCCGAGGTCCTTCGCGACGCCAACAACACCGAATTCGGTCTCGTGAGCTACCTCTACACCCGCGACCTGAGCCAGGCACTGCGCATGAGCGAACAACTGGAAACCGGCATGGTCGGCCTCAACCGCGGCTACGTCTCCGACCCCAGCGCCCCCTTCGGCGGCATGAAGCAATCAGGCATCGGCCGCGAAGGCGGCGGCACCGGCATCGACGAGTACCTGGAGCAGAAGTACGTCGCCATCGACGCACGCCCCGCCGCCAGTGGAGCACCTCGGTGAGCAGCACGGTCTTCGACTCCTTCTTGTTCCGCAACCTGTTCGGAACAACCGAGATGCGCGCGATCTTCAGCGACGACGCCTACCTGAACACCGTTGTCCGCGTCGAAGTCGAATTGGCCAGGGCCCAGGCGCGGGTCGGTGTCATCCCCGGCTGGGCCGCTGACGCCATTGCCGCGTCCTGCGATCCCGCCCGCCTCGACCGCGAGCGTCTCCGCAGCGGCACCGACAACGTCGGCTACCCGATCCTGCCGATCGTCGCCCAACTCGCCGAGCAATGCGGCGAAGCGGGCGGTTATCTGCACTGGGGCGCCACGACCCAGGACATCATGGACACGGCGACGGTGCTCCAGTGCGCCGAGGGACTGGCGTTGATTTCCGAAGCACTGGACCAACTACGGGAGCACCTGCGGCAGTTGGCGCGGACCCACCTCGGCACGGTCGCCGCCGGGCGAACACACCTCCAGCACGCCCTGCCCATCACCTTCGGCTATCGGGCGGCCGTCTGGCTGTCGGCCCTCGACCGCCACGCCGCTCGCCTGGCCGCGGCCCGGCAGCGGGACCTGATGGTCCAGTTCGGAGGCGCGACGGGAACCCTCGCCTCCCTCGGCCCCGGCCCGGACGGCCTCCGGGCAAGAGCGGCTCTCGCCGACCAGCTCGGCCTGCGCGATCCCGAGATCACCTGGCACGTCGCCCGCGACGGTTTCGCCGAGATCGTCAGCCTGCTCGCCGCGATCGGCGCGTCGGTCGGCAAGATCGGCACCGACGTCGCCGCCCTGTGCTCGACCGAGTTCGGAGAACTGGCCGAGCCCTTCGTGACCGGGCGGGGAGCCAGCTCCACCATGCCCCAGAAACGCAATCCGGTCTCCAGCGAACTCATGATCGCCGCGGCCAAACTGCTGCGGGACAAGTCCTCGGCCATGCTGGACGCGATGGTGCAGGACTTCGAACGCGCCACCGGTCCGTGGCACGTCGAATGGGCCGTCATCCCGGAAACGTTCCTCCTGCTGTCCTCCTCGCTCGCCCAGGCCGTGCACACGATGACCGGCCTCCACGTCGATGCGGAGCGGATGCGCGCCAATCTTGGCCTCACCAACGGGCTCATCGCCGCGGAAGCGGTCATGATGGCCCTCGCGCCTGTTCTCGGCCGCCAGCGCGCGCATGAACTCGTCTACGCCACCTGCGCTCAAGTGATCAGCTCCGGCAGCGATCTGGCTACCGAGCTGTGCAGGCAACCGGAAGTCACGGCGAGTCTCGACGCAGAGCAGATCCTCCGGCTTTGTGATCCGGCCGGATATCTGGGAAGCGCTCAGGCCATGACGCGATCGGTCGTAGGACTGCCGCCTGAGCAGGATTGACCCGGCCGCTGAGCGCGCTGCTTGATCACAATCCAGGACGGTTGCCGGGCGGGATCTCGGCGTGACTATCGGCAGCTTTCCGGACGGCCGTGCGGTTGGCGAGCGTGATTGTGACGCCGGCCAGGAGGACGGCGAGGACGGCACCGAGGGTGTTCATCGCCCAATCGTTGGTGTCGCAGGCGCGTCCGATGGCGGGCACCAGTGCCTGGACGGCCTCGATCGCGGCGGACAGACCCGCACCGGCCGCGAGCATCAGCAACGGCCGCCGCGTGGCCAGCACGGCGAAAAACACCGGCGGGAAAAACAACGCCACGTTGGCCAGCAGTTCCACGCTGGTCAACGTGGGCACGGAAAACTGGATCACGCAGACGACATAATCCACTCGGCTTGAAGCCGGAACAAGGGTCAGCGCAACGACCGGCAGCACGGACAGCAGCACGAGCACCCACAGGATCCGGTGCCTGTAGCGCATCTTGGGGATACGCAGGATCAAGTAGCCGACGCCGACACAGACGACGGCGATGAGGAGCAGCACCACCGGCACCAGCGCCGCGTTGTCCAGCAGGAAGTTGGTGATCATCAGGGAGCTGATCCTACGGCCAGCAGCGCCGCCCAGGCCCCGCGGGCTGACGTCCCCTGGTCGCCGATTTTCGTTCCTGTACGACGGAAGCCGCCAGCAGGCGGCGGCGACGTCGCCCGCCCGCTGACGACCGTCCTCGGTCGCGCCGCCCCCTCAGCCCCCTAGGGCTCGGACGGTCAGCCATTCCGTCAGCAACTGACCTTGACGACCGGACTTATCGTGGTGCCGCTGGCCGACTGCGGCGTATACCCTTTCGGGAACACCACGGAATGGTGCCCCAGGGTGTAGTAGTAGGCGCTGCCGCCTGGACACAGATCGTTGGCTGCCGACGTGACATACGTTCCGGGACCGTACCTGTATCCCCCTACTCCGGCCAGAGCCCAGCCATAGCCGGGCAGCCATCGGTACAACTCAGCCTGCGTGGCGACCGACGGAACCGGAACCGGACAGCTTGTCGTGGATTCGCCGGCGACAAATCCCGGCAGGTGCTGAGATCGATGCGGATAGTTCGCTCTGATCGGGCAAGTGATGACGCTCTGGGCGCCAAATCCTTTGGCGTTGCCGGGTCTGGCGCTCAGAACCACATTTTCCGCAACCGGTGCTGCGGGAATTTCCGCGGACGGCGACTCGGCACTGCTGGCGGCCGAGGCTGGATGCGCCGCGAAGACGCTGAGAAGAACTGCGGCGGTCGACGCGAATACCGCTGCTCGAGATGACAATCTCGTCATGGCCCCTCCTCTGAAGACGTGCGATACCGGACCAGCGTGACCGGCCGACCGTTGGGAAACCTTTGCCGGACCTTGTCAGAGGCTGGCCAGCAGCGCGGCGGTCTGCTTCGCCTCCGGCACGCCGAGGCGGCGGTGGATCGTCAAGGCCTGGCCGAGCAGCCTGGCCGCGCCGGCGACGTCGGCCGGGAGCAGGCAACGCGCCTGTCCGGCCAGCGCGTTGGCTTCGGGCAAGTCCGAGCCGCTGGCGCGGGCGAGGCCGAGGGCCGCGTCGAAGTGGGCGCGGGGATCGCCGGCAGCGGGATGCGTCAACGCCAGTTCGCCCAGCGCGTTGCGGGTCTCGGCTTCGCCATCGGGGTCGCCTAGTTCGGTGAACAGGGCCAGTGCCTGATTGAGCGATTCGGTGGCCGACGTCAGGCGTCCTGTCCGGTGCAGCAGGAGGCCCAGGCCCAGCTCCACGTTGGCGAGACCGTGCCGATTGCCCAGTTCGGCGTGGAGACTTCGTGCGCGGGCGAGGCTGGCTTCGGCCGCCTCGTAGTCGCCTTGGAGGCGCTGCACGTCACCGAGAATGAGGAGGGCCATGGCCTGGCCCAGCGGATTGTCGAGGTCAGTGTGGAGGGTGTGGGCGCGGGTGAGGCTGGTTGCGGCAGCTTCGTAGTCGCCCCGCAGACGCTGCACGTCGCCGAGCGTGGTGAGAGTGGTGGCTTGGCCGAGCGGGTTGTCGAGGTCGGTGAACAGCCGGTGCGCGCGGGCAAGGCTTGAGGCAGCGGCCTCGTAGTCGCCGCGCACGCGCTGCACCAGGCCGAGAATGTCCAGGACGTCGGCTTGCCCCAGCGCATTGCCGAGATCTGCGAACAAGGCGTAGGCGCGGTCGAGGTCCGCGGCGGCTGCGGCGAGGTCGGCCCGCCCGTACTCCACGAAACCGAGGACGGTGAGGGCGGTGGCTTGGCCGAGCGGGTCGTCGAGGTCGGTGAACAGCCCATGCGCGCGGGCAAGGCTTGAGGCAGCGGCCTCGTAGTCGCCGCGTACGCGCTGGACGTCGCCGATGTTGACGAGCGTGCGGGCTTGGCCTGCTCGGTCGTCCGCGCGAGACGCCGCGCGCAAGGCGGTCTGGTGGATTCTGAGTGCGCGGTCCCAATTTCCTTGGGTCCGGAGGAAGTCGTGCATCGCAGCGGCCAGCTGGACCGAGCGAGCCGAAAAGGCGGCGTGCTGCGCGGCCAGTTCGACGACCGAGACCACCGTGGCGGTTTCGGCGCGCAACCAGCCGCGGGCCTGGCCGGCGTCGCCGACCGGACACGGGTGGGCCGGAATCGCAGGTGCGACCGGCGGGCCGGGCAGGCGCCACGCAGGCAGTTGGCGGGCCGCGGCACGGGCGGCGTGCAGGTAGTACTCCAGGATCCGCGCGACAGCCCGATCGCGTTCCTCAGCGTCGAGGCGGGCGGCGCGGTCGCGGGCGTGCGCGCGGAGCAGATCGTGCAGGCGGTAGCGGCCGGGCGTGCTCTCCTCGAGCAGATGTCGGCTGTACAGGGATTCCAGTGAACGCCCGGCGCTGGCGGGAGTGGTGTCGGCCAGTGCCGCGGCGGCGTGCTTGTCGATCTCCGGGCCGGGATGTATTCCCAGCAACACGAACAGGTCCCGCAGCTCCGCGGGCAAGTCGCGCAGGGAAGCGTCGAAAGCGGCGCGGACACTGCGCTGCCCGGATTGGAGTTCGGCGAGACGGTCGTGGTCGTGTGCGAGCTGGTCGGCCAGATAGCGGAGGTCCCACGCGGGATGCGCCCGCAGCTGGGACGCGGTGATCGCGATGGCCAATGGCAAGCGCCCGCACAAAGCCACCACGCGGGCGAGTTCTCCGGAGTCGCGGGGACTGGGTGCGCGGCGCGCCAGGCGCAGCAACATCCGTTCGGCGTCGCCAGGACTGAGAACATCCACCGAAAGCGGCAGCGCACCGTCGAGTTCGAGGAGCCGGTTGCGGCTGGTGACCAGCACCGGACAGCCCGGGGTGCTTGGCAGCAGCGGGGCGATCTGCTCGTAGGTGGCGGCGTCGTCCAGCACAAGCAGCATCCGGCGGCCGGGAATCAGGCTGCGCCACAGCCGGGCCCGGTCCTCGACAGTCTTGTGGCCAGCGATTGCCGAAGGATGCACGTCCAGCATCGTGAGGATTTCCCGGAGCGCGTCGAACGGAGAGCGCGGCTGCTGATCGGGGGAATGACCGTGCAATGGCACGAACAGCTGGCCGTCCGGGCAATGAGGGCCGAGCAGGTGCGCGGCACGCAGGCCTAGCGCGGTCTTGCCCACGCCGGGCATGCCGTCGATCGCGTGGATGACGATCGAGCTGGCGAAGTCGGACGCGCTCGCGAGGATGCGGTCGAGTTCCGCGGCCCTGCCGGTGAACAGCGGCGGTCCGGCCGGAAGCTGCGGTGCGATCCGTGGTGCGTTCCCAGCAGATTCCGCAGATTTTGTAGCCGTGGCAACGGAAAGCTCGAGATCCGCGGTCAGGATCCGCCGATGCAGGGCCTGAAGCGGCGGTCCGGGATCGATTCCCAGTTCCTCGGCAAGACGGCCTCGAATCTGCTGGTAGTGCTCCAACGCGTCGGCTTGCCTCCCGCTGCGGTACAGGGCGAGCATGAGCTGCCCGGCTATCCGCTCGTCCAACGGGTACTGGACGGCCCGATCGTTCAGGGCGGGCAGCAACTCGGCATGCTTGCCGCCGCGAAGCCGGATGTCGGCGTGATCGAGCGCGGCGGACCGTCGCTCGGCGTCCAATGCCGTCCGGACCGCGGTAAACCACGGAGTGTCCAGACCCGTGAACGCCGGTCCGCGCCACAAGCCGAGCGCTTCTTCGAACAGGCACGCGGCACGTTCGTCGTCATCGGCGGCGCGTGCCTCCTCGAGCAAACGCGTGAACCGGTGCAGGTCGACGGTGTCCGGATCCGCCGTGAGCACATACCCGGCCGGGCGGCGCACGATCGCGGCTCCTTCCGCGCCCCGCAGCGACCGCCGCAGCAACGACAGATAGCGGTAGAGAGTGTCGCGGGGATGACGAGGCAAGCATCCGTCCCACACCCGCTCCACGAGCTGGTCCACCGACACGGTCTGGTTCGCCTCGGCCAGCAGCACCGCCAGCACGCACCGCTGGCGAGCATGCCCGATGTCCGCCAACCGGCCGTCGATCCGCGCCTGGACGTCGCCGAGCACACCGAACTCCACCCCCATAGCCCCACATCCCTGGTGCGTCGTCCCTGCCTCGGCGAGCGCTTGTCACCTCTCTCCGCCTTCATTGGATCGGTCCCGGGGCACGACCATGTGCGGCCGGGGGCAGCTGTGTCCGAACGGAGAGAAAGCTGTGACGGCAACGCACTCTGCGCTCAGGTGCGGACCGCTCAACCAGTAACGCCTCGCAGTTCCAGCACCGCGAATGCCTCCCCTGTCTTACTGCGCCGACGGCGTGAAGAGGATTCCGTACTGATTGCGTGCGTTGGCGACACAAAACTCTCCGCCTGGTCGAGATGGCCACGTTTCAGCGTGCGC
Source organism: Amycolatopsis sp. NPDC054798 (assembly GCF_053611505.1). NCBI lineage: Bacteria > Bacillati > Actinomycetota > Actinomycetes > Pseudonocardiales > Pseudonocardiaceae > Amycolatopsis > Amycolatopsis sp. NPDC054798. The sequence continues at coordinate 63,277 of NZ_JBSHAM010000010.1, forward strand.
CGGGCTGCCGTTGCGGTGGGTGTGCACTCAGGCGGGGTCGGTGGCCCTATACGGCAGCCGCTACCCCGTCGTCGGCGTGTGGGCCGCGATCACGCAGTGGCATCCCGACCGGTCAACGCGCGGCGCGCCTTTCCGGGCGTGTGCGGTGCTCGACCTGTTCCCGCCGCTCGCCGACCGTCCGGAAGCAGCCGCGATCGCCCGCGCACCGGGAAAACCGGTACAGCAACGACTGGACCGCCCGCCACCACTACCCCACCCGCCGTCTGCGGGTCGAGCGCACGGCAGTCCCCGGTCGTCGAACTAGCCTGCTGATCCGTCCGCGGCCGACGTTTCCCCCCTGCCCCGCGGACTTCAGATCCTCCACCCGGCCGGCCCGTCGCAGTCGGCGCGACGCTGCTCGTCCGAGTGAAGCGGAGCCGGACGTCGCACAATCTCAGCTATCTCGCCCTATCCTAGGGCGGTCCTGCATTCCTAGAAAAGGGAAAAAATGCGAAAAATTATTTGGCGCGCTGCGGTCGGAGCTTTCGCCGTTACTGCTCTGTCGCTCGTGGGCGGCACCGCGGATTCCCAGGGTGCCGCGGGCAAGGACGCCGGCACCGCGAGCCCGGCAGCTAGCGTCAAATTCGCACCTCTTGAGGAGTTAGACGTCAAAGAGGTGGGGATCGCGGGCTCCGCGACTGTGGCACTGATTGCGTGACGTTCGCGCACGATGGACCGGGGTCGACCACCAAGGGCGAGCGGCCACCCGACAGGCCACTGCCCGGCAGCGAACCGAACTGCAGGCACTGTCGGCCTGTGACCATTCATCAGCCGTCCCCGCAGGTGACTCAAAGCAACACCGAGCACAAATGACCCGTCGGCCAGCGGCGGATATTCCAGGCAGTGGAGCCCGTAGATTTTCCTCACATCCGAGCTGCGGACTGTTCCCTTGAATTCAACGGCCGGTCGCGAACTCCGCGAACCCGAAACTTAATTCAGAAATTCTGATCTCGTCGGTGGTCGCGAAATCTTCTCTACGAGACCGGTTTGGTTCATGTCGCCGACTGCTTCGGCGACCTCCGGTGTCGAGATCGTGTCAAAGGAAGGACATCGGCGACCTCGCGACCCTGCATGGCGGATCAGCCTGACTGGGCATGCCCACGTCCGTCGAGGTGCCCGGCCCGGTCACGATCACCGGTGGCGCGGTGCGGTTAAGCCATCCGCTGGCTTGTTCCGCTGTCTACGCGGTGCTCGCCGTTCCGCCGGATGGGGCGAACCATGTCTTGATCGCTTTTGTGAGCCCGTCGGCGCCGGCCCAGGCCACGTTGCCGTCCGGGCGGATCAGCAACGCATCAGCGGGCGGATCGTCGCAGTGGGCCTTGACCACGTCGATCCAGTCGTCCTGGCCGCCGTTGAGCCTCGTCTCGGCGCCCAGGTCGAGCAGGACGGGACGGCCTCGACGCATGAGTTCGGCCACCCGTCGTGCGCCGGTGCCGGTCGTGAGCGGAAGGTCGGGCACCAGGCGGCCGACCAGGGGCTGACCGGTGGCGGCGTATGGGGTGTCGCTGCCGTGCAGCAGGTCGGCCAGGTGCCGCAACGGTTGCTCGTAGGCGAACACCTCGGTGAGCAGTGTGCGCAGGGCCTCGCCGTCCTCGCCTTCTAGGCGGTCGAGCGCGGCTTGGGCTCGGGTGTGCACAAGGGCGCGTTCCGCGGCGGGCCGTCGCTCGGATTCGTAGGTGTCGAGCAGGTCCTCCGGGCCGCGGCCGTGAAGCCGGGCGGACAGTTTCCAGCCGAGGTTGACCGCGTCCATCATGCCGATGTTGAGCGACGAACCGCCCGCGGGGAACAGGTGGGCGGCGTCCCCGGCCAGAAACACTCGGCCTGCCCGGTAGTGCTCGGCGAGCCGGGCCTGGGCCACCGTGCTGGACAGCCAGGTGGGCTCGCCCAGCGGCAGGTCCCTGCCGAGCACCCTGCGGACGGCCGCCTGGAACTCGCCAAGCGTGACCGGGCCCGGAGTACGGGTTCCTTTCTCCCGCACGCCCACGAGGTGCACGCCCGGCTGGAGCGAGGCGAGGATCAGCCGCCCACCCTCGGTTCGGTTCCAGCCCGGCCGCAGCCCGGTCATGTCGGGGCTGTCGAAGACTCCGGTCCTCGTGTCGGTGGCGAAGTGACCGAGTCGCAGCACCTCGTCGTCCGTCGTGCCCGGGAAGTCGATGCCCGCAAGCTCCCGGACCCGGCTGCGGCCACCGTCGCAGCCCACCACATAGCCGGCCTCCAGGCGGAAACCCGCACCGTCGAGTGTCACGCCGGTCTGGTGCTGGGTGAGCGAAGTCAGCTCGTGGCCCCACCGGATCCGCACCCCCAACTCGTCCGCGCGCTCGCCCAGCAGCCGCTCCAGCCGGGGCTGCTGGATCATCAGCAGGCGCAACGGGATGCCGTCCGCTCCGGCGAAGCGCAGCGGGACCGAACCGAACGGGAACCCCGGCGGGACACCACAGAACGGGCTGCCCGCACTCAGCCGCTCCAGCAGCCCGCGGTGGTCCAGCAACTCGATGATCTGCCCGCCCAGCCCGTTGGCCTTGGGCACCTCGCCCGGCCCTGGCCGCTTGTCGAGCACGACCGGCACCACACCGGTCAGGCTCAGCTCGCACGCCAGCATGAGCCCGACCGGACCCGCCCCGATGATCACAACTTCGTCCATGCCTGTCAGGCTAGATTGACAGAATCCCGGCTGTCAATCTAGCCTGACGCGGTGGAGCTGGAAGAACTGTCCAAGCAGATCAGGTCAGCCGACCCCGCTGTGGGGTTACGCGCGGTCGGCGCGCTGCACCGACTCGCCGAGCAGGTCGAGGCTGTCTCGGTCTCGCTGGCCCGGGAGCAAGGGTGGACCTGGGAGCAGATCGGCGATGCACTCGGCATGTCACGCCAGTCCGTGCACGCCAAGTACGGGAAGTGAGGGATCGCGATGTTCGGCGCGGAGAAAAGCCCCTTCGTCGTCGCCGTGAAAGCCGCGGCCGAGGAAGCCAGACGCCGTGGCGACCGGCGAATCGGCACCGAGCACCTCCTGCTCGGCCTGCTCGCCGCAGCCGAGGTCGCCAGCACCCGCGCACCAGGCGCGGATGTGCTCGGCGCGGACCTGGCTGCCGCCCGAGCCGCGCTGGCAGAACTGGACGCGGCCGCACTGCGCGCAATCGGGCTCGATGTCGATGAGGCACCTCAACCCAGAGCAGTGCGCACACATCCCGCCGTTCCGGCCACCGCACTCACCACGAGCGCCAGAGCTGCCATCAACCAGGCGATCAAGACAACCACGCGCAAGAACAGAAACACTCAAGCCCTCCGCCAACTCCTGCTCGCGTTGCTTACCCGCAACCGCCCCGACCCGGTCGCCGACCTGCTGGAACACCTCGGCGTGGACCGCGCCGCGGCACGCGCGCACATCGCCTCGGGCGGCTAGCACGGCCATTGAGGCTGCGGTCGCTCACCGGCCATAGCTCGAATGCCGACGAGAGATTTCGGCGGCACAGGTTGCGCTGGATGGGTGGACGAGCCGAGCCCGAGCCACTGCTCGACTCCCGCTGGCACCTCCCCGGCTGGGGCCGCTTCCTCACCTCCCGACCCCGCCGGACAAGAAACCAATCACTACGGCTACGCCCATAACGGCCCCATCAACAACAGCGATCCCACCGCGCATACTCCACGGTGAACTTGGGAACAGATATCGGCAGCGCGGTGGGTGGGCTGGCGGCAGCCAGCCTCACTGGTGCCGCTTGCTTCGCGACCGGCGGCATCGGTTGCCTCATCGCGGGTGTTGCGCATGGTTCGCTGATTGGCGGACTTGGCGGCGGGGCTGGCGCACTGATCGGCGGAGGCAATTCCGGTGAAGTTCGGGACGGCTTCCTCAGTGGTGCCGTCGGCGGCATCATCGGATCGGCCGGAGGTGGCGTGAGCGGCAAGATAACGAAGTTTCTGACTCGTCGATAGAGATCAGCGCGGCCAATGGAGCGCAGCGCTGCTGGCCACGTACTGCGAACCCTGGGAGGCGGCACAATGGAACGTCATGAGCCCACCACGGAAGATCAAAAGAAATATATGTGGAAATGTGCCGCAATTCTCGTTGCGCTTGCTGCTGCTTTCTTCTACTTTGCGCTGCAGATTCCGCCAAACTGGCCGATATTGTTCGTTCTGGCGGTCCTTGGCACAGCGGTGATGGGATTCGCCTTGAGGTTCGCGCTTCGCAAGACTCAGAAGAGGAGAACTCGATGAACCACGACGGCACCAAACCGGCACCTCCGCACGGAATCTTCGCAGCCAGTTTAGCGCTGCTCGCGGTGCTATCATCGGCGCAGTGATGGCTGTGAATCATACCTCGACTCTTTACCTGATCCTCGGCATTGTGATCTGCGCGGGCCGTGCGCTGCTGAGCGCCTTATTCGCGTATGCGGGCATCAAAGGCAAGCGTGCTAACCATGGGTGAGCCGAAGAGCGGGCCAGATCACGAGAGGCCGCGCAGCACTGCGCGACGGCGAGGTCTGCGGACTCCCCAAGGTTCAGCGGGCTCGCTCGGGAGACCATTGCAGCAGGAACCGCAGCGCCTCCTCGCTCGGTGAGCCCGGTTCCGCGGTATAGGCGACCAGCAGTTGCTCCGGATGAGTGTCCACTGTGAACTGCTGGACGTCGAGTTCGAGCTTCCCGGCCACCGGATGGCGATAGACCTTCGACAGCGCACGCGGCCCGCGCACCTGGTGATCCGCCCACCACCGCCGGAAATCCGGGTCCCGCACGCTCAGTTCGCCGACCAGCGCGCTCAGCGCCGGATCGTGCGGTGTCCGGCCGGCTTCCATCCGCAGCACCGAGACGCACTCGCGCGCGGCCCGCGGCCAGTCCGCGTACAGCGAGCGGAACGATTCGTCCATAAAGGTCAGCCGGATCAGATTTCTTTCCGGCACCGGCAATTTTTCGAAATCGGTCAGCAATGCGGCGCTCCCGCGGTTCCAGGCCAGCACGTCCATCCTGCGGTGCAGCACCATGGCCGGGACGTCGCGAATCGTGTCCAGCAGCTGCCGCAGCCGGGGCGCGACCTCAGGCCGGGCCGGGGGCCGCGGCGAGACCGGCGCGACGTCGGCGACCGTGAAGAGGTACGAGCGTTCGTCCGGTGCGAGTTGCAGGGCATCGGCGAGCGCGTCGAGCACCGACCGGGACACGCGGTTCGTGCGGCCCTGTTCGAGGCGGACGATGTAGTCGATGCTGAGGTGTGCGAGCTGAGCCAGCTCCTCGCGGCGCAAGCCGGGGACACGCCGCTGTCTTCCGTCGTCCGGGTACCCGGCCTGCCGCGGGTCGAGCGCCGCTCGGCGGGCGCGCAGGAACTCGCCCAGTTCGTTTGCCATGTCTCCAGTGTGCCGGGTGGGTCGCGCTGTTTGCCTGGTACTGGGGTCCATAGGCAGCACTGTCCCTGGTTCCGGCTCTGAACCGCGCCGAAGCTGGAGGCATGCGAAACGACGTCTCCTTCCCCAGCAACAACCTCCGCATCGCCGCCCACCTCTATCTTCCGGACGCCCCTGGTCCGCATCCCGCGCTGGTCGTCGGGCACCCGGGCACCGGCGTCAAGGAACAGACCGCGGGCAAGTACGCCGAGCTGATGGCTGCGCGCGGTTACGCTGCTCTCGCCTTCGACGCTGCTTACCAGGGCGAAAGCGAGGGCCTGCCGCGCGGACTCGAAGACCCGGCTCAGCGAGTCGAGGACTTCAAAGCCGCCGTCAGCTACCTGACCAGCCGCGAGGACATCGACCCCGCACGGATCGGTTTGCTCGGCATCTGCGCGTCCGGCGGCTACTCGCTGACCGCCGCCTCCACCGACCGCCGGGTGCGAGCTGTCGCCACGGTCAGTGCCGCCGATGTTTCCCGCCAGCTGCGCCTGGGCTCCGACGGAACCCAGGACCCAGCGGTGTTCGACGCGATGCTGACCGCTTCCCGCACCGCTTCCGGCGGCCTGCCGGTCTTCCCGGCGAACGAACAGGAAGCCCGTGCCGCCGGCGAGCACGCCTACGAAGGCTGGGAGTACTACTGCACCCCGCGTGGCGCGCACTCCCGGTCCGCCAAGACGTTGACCTGGGACAGCATCGACCGGCTCGCGTTCTTCGACGCTTTCTCGCCGCTCTCGCTGCTCGGCCCGCGGCCGCTGCTGCTGATCATCGGCGACCGCGCTGAGACCGCGTGGATGAGCATCGAGGCGTTCCAGCGCGCGACCGGTCCGAAGGAGATGTTCCGGGTCGCCGGAGCGTCCCATGTGGACCTTTACGACCGTCCGGCGGCGGTCGGTGCGGCGGCGGAGAAGCTGGCCGAGTTCTTCGGCAAACACCTGTGAGCGTTGGGCGGCAGGAGGTTCTCTGCCGCCCCATGAGCCTCAGCGGCGCCAGCGGTTGTCAAGGGAGCGGCGTTGTGCACCGGCCGCAGCGCCTCGTCCCGCGACGAACGCGGGCCGGGCGTTGCCGAGAACGACGAGGCCGAGCCAGGTCCGGGCAGCGGCGGACGAGCCAGCGCTCGACGTCTTCGAAGAACAAGTCGTACAAGCGCGCAGCGCCGCGGCGGCCGGTGCAGACGACCTCGGCTCGGCATGGGCGTCGAGCAGCGCAGATCGTCCCGGGGAAAGAGGTCCCCGCCATAAGCTCAATATGTTCCATCGAAAGGGTGGCCGCTGTTGTCGGCCGCCAGACCATCAACTATGTGTACATGCGTGATCACTCAACGTCCTCCGATGATGGGGAGGCGCGGTTTTCTTGGTGCCGCGGCGCTGGCGGCAGGAGCAACTCTGACCGGCATCGGCGACGCCGCGTCAGCCGCTCCTCAACCATCAGCGACAGCCGACGACGCCAGCAGGGAGTTGGCGCGCAAGCTGCTGCTTGTCGGCGACGACGGCGAGGACCTCAAGCTCGGCTATCTCAAGATCCTCATCGACAACGGTCTGGCAAAGACCTCGAAACCCAAGAGGATTCTTGTTGTCGGCGCAGGCATCGCCGGCCTGGCGGCCGCCGACTTGCTGCGCGAAGCCGGGCACACCGTCACGGTTCTCGAAGCGAACGCCAATCGCACCGGCGGACGCATCAAGACTTTCCGCGGCGTCTTCGCGGACAAGAGTCTGTATGCCGAGGCCGGTGCGATGCGGCTGCCCGACGTCCATCCGATGGTCCTCGCGCTGGCCGACAAACTCGGCGTCCGGCGCAGGCTGTTCTACAACGCCGACGTCGCCCCCGGCGCAAAACCGATCGGCACGCTGCCGCCGGTGACGTACCGCTCCTTCACCGGGCAGTCATGGGCCAACGGCGCGACGACCCGCTTCGAGCCGCCCGCGCCGACGGGACGCACTCTGATGCGCGTCAACGGAATTCAAGTGACGCGCAGCCAGTACGCGGCCAACCCCGCAGCGATCAACCAGTCGTTCGGTACGCGGTTGGGCACGACCACCGCCAAAGCTGTAGATGCGACATTCGCCGCGGTGACAGTCCCGGCGACAGGAAGGATCGAGCACCAGATCGAAGAGTGGGCCAGGCTCATCCGGACCTACGACGACTACTCCACCCACCGCTACCTAGTGGAGACGGCCGGATGGAGCCTGGCCGACCTCGAAGCCGCCGGCACGCTGGAGAACCTGACCTCCCGGCTGCACTGCTCGCTTTTCCCCGCGCTGATGGACCATGCCCTGATCAACCCCGGCTCGCGGTACTGGGAACTGGAGAACGGCACAGCGTCGCTCACTGACAAATTGACCGACAAGCTGGACCGCCACGGGGTGATCCGCCGCGACCGCCGGATGACAGAGCTCGCCCAGACCGCCGGCGGGGTGCGGATCCGGGCTGTCTCCGAGACGGGAGCCGAAGAAAGTGGTTCCGGCGGTCCGACAAAGGAGCACGAAGTCTTCGACGCCGACTACGCGATCGTCGCCGTGCCGCTGACCGCGCTGAGATTCTGCGAATTCACCCCCGCCCTCTCCTATCCGAAACGGCGGACGATCGCGGCTTTGCACTACGACGCGGCGACAAAGGTCCTGCTGGAGTTCAAGACCCGGTTCTGGGAGAAAGGCCCGCAAGGTTTCACCGGCGGCGGCTGCGTGACCGACAACGCCAACCGGTTCACCTATTTCCCCTCGCACGTTCCAGGCTCTCCCGGCGGCGTAGCACTCGCCTCCTACACCTGGTCCGACGACGCGATGCGGTGGGACTCGCTTACCGACGACGAACGCTACGCCTTCGCGCTGGACAACATGGCTCGCATGTTCGGACGGCAGGTCTACGACGAATACACCGGTCACGGCGTCACGCAGTCCTGGGCTCGCAACCGGTACGCGCTGGGAGAGGCAGCCATTTTCACGCCCGGACAGTTGCACGAGTACCACACGGCAACCCGGACCGTCGAGGGACGAGTGCACTTCGCGGGCGAGCACACCAGTCTCAAACCAGCGTGGATCGAGGGCGCACTGGAAAGCGCGGTGCGCGCCGCGCTGGAACTGAACCAGCGATGACCCTTCCGTCACTGGCGCATTCCTGACCGCAGCGGCGTACCCGGCCGCGCTATCGATACGGCCGTGAGTGCCGCCAAACCGGAACTCACCCGTTTTGGCGGCATGACGGGATGACCGCCGGAGTTCCGGGAACTTTTCCTGGCGGGTACTTGCCATCAATTTCTACGGTGAAAAGGTGAAGAATTGATGCGAAACAGGATTCGGCCGCAGTTGTGCGCCGTGCTGATCGCGGCGACCTTGGCCGCGGCCAGCGCCCCTGCCGCGTCGGCCGCGGGGGCTGGGCACGACGTCGATTTCCGGCTGTTCTACGACGCACCGGTCGTCGCCGCGAGCGGCAGCGGAACGCAAACCTTCACCGTGGACAACGCAGGGGCCGACGCCACCGGGGCCGCCGTGCTCGCGATCGCCCTTCCGGCGTTCGTCCGGACCGGTTCCGGCCCGCTCCCCGCCGGATGTTCGGTGTCCTACACCGATCGCGGCGACCCCGCGATGCCCGAAGTCCTCGGATGCGTGCTCCCGCCGCTGAAAACCGGCCAGAACCAGACACTGCCCGTCCCGATCACCGTCGCCGACATCGCACCGGGCGGCGTGCTGTGGGGAACCGGGACGGTGCTGCCCGCCGCGCAGTCGACCGATATCGAACGGAACGCGTCCGACAATTCGGGAACTCCTTCGGCCACCGTGAATCCCGCCCGGCCGCCGCGATCGCCGGCTCAGCACGCCACAGACCTGTACCTGACCACCGACCTCCCGGCGCTGGCGTCCGGCCGGTCGCACCCCGAGGTGTTCACCGCCGGCAACCGGGGCCCCGGTGCCACCTCCGGCCCGGTCCGGCTGGCACTGGTCACCCCGCCGTTCGTCCGCGTGGACCACACCCAGCCCTTGCCCGACGGGTGCGAGTACCGGCTCACCGGGGCCGAGCCCGCCGCGCCGGAAGTCGTACGCTGCCGCTTGTCCCGCGTGCTGGCTCCCGGCGCGGAGACGACCGTCCCGATCCCGCTCACCGCGGAGCCCGGCGCGCCAGTCCAGACGCTCTGGGGCATCGCCAACGTCATGCCCGACCCGGACACGCATTCAGTGGACACCGATCCCGTGCTGGCCAACAACACCGTGTCCGCCGGAGCACAGGCCATCGGATAGTTCAGTCGACGCCCGAGGAAACCGAAGTTCATGCTCGCTGGTGACACCGCGATCCCGATCGGCTCGTGCCCTGCCGCCGGATATCGGCCGAGTGCTGATCGCGGCTCCGTCGACAATCTTGGTCGTCCTTGTCCTGATCGTCCTCGCACTGCCCGGCTCGCGATGACCACGACGGGTCCGGCTTCCGTCATGTTCCGGGGCGTGCCATGGCCGGGGTAGTTCTCTGGTGCGTCCTGGCCGCGTTGTCCGCCACCGCGCTGGTGGGCTGGCTGGCGGTCGGGCTGCGCCGGACCCGTCTCGGCGTGCGACGGCAACGCTGGCACGATCAGACCACCGGCCCGTGCGGCGCGTTGTTCAACGCCCTGTTCCTGGCCGCTTTCGCGATGAGTGCGATCATCGCCTGGCAGAACTATGACCACGCGCGAGATCACGTCGTCGAGGAAAGCACCAGCCTGCTCAAGCTCTCCACCGGAGTGAGCATGCTGCCCGACGGCGCCCGGCTGCGCGGTGAAGTGGTCAGCTACCTCAAAACCGTGGTCGATGACGAATGGCCCTTATTGCCGCACGGAAAATCCTCGGAGAACGCCTACACCGCGCTGACCGGCCTCTATACCGGCATTCTGACCACCGCGCCACGCGATTCCGCCGCCACCACCGCTTGCAGCGAAGCGGCCAAATACTGGAGCGCCGCGTTCGACGCCCGGCAAGCCCGCCTCCGCGACAGCACCACCGAACTCCCCCTGGGCTTGCTGCTCTGCGTCGTCATCACGGCGCTGCTGGTCGTCGGGCACAGCCTGATCATGGGCCTGCCCCATTCGCTGTCGTCCCTGATCCCCCTGTTGGCGAAAACCGCGACCGTGACCGCCGCCATCGTGTTGCTCGTCCTCATCCGCCACCCCTACCAAGGCCCCCTGACGATCGACACCGCCAGACTCGACCACGTCCGCGAGGAGGTACACCCGACCGGTCAATGAGACCTGCCGGCCGCGCCGGCCGCCCCGGCCATCGCGACCGCCAGCACGACCACCGCGTCGGTCAACGGATCGTCCAGTCCGGACGATTCCGGCCGGGGCCCTGCGTCCTGAGCCGGAACAATCATCACCCCAGCGCTGCCTGCGGGCACCGGCTCAGGGACCGGATCGGCAACGGCGGACGGGTCGCCACCAGACGGCGCGACGACGGCCGCGGAAGGTTCCGGGCCCCGGGTTCGATCCGGCTGTGCCCCCTGCGTCGGCGGCACCTCCGCCTGCGGCGCGGGGGCAGACGACCCCGACGCAGGAGCAGTAGTCATCGCTGGCGTCGTCCGCGTCCCCGGTTCCGTCCCGCACCCGGCCGGGGCACGAGGAGGACACTGCGACGGCGGCGGCATGGGACGCGGAAGAGAGGGAGGCAGCCGCGTCGTGGACAACGTCGGTGACGGTGCCTCCGACGGCTCAGAACAGCCGGCCGGTGCCCGCGGCGGGCACGTCGCTGCATGCCCGTCGCCGGAAGACAGCAGTGCCCCGGCGAATGCCACGCACCCGACGACGCACCCTGACAGCCACACTGCCGCGCACGACATTCGCCGAACGTCCGGGCGGCTCACGAGAATCCGCGCCCCAGCACCACGTTCGTCCCTTCCCGAAATCCGTCTTGCCAAGACAACCGCCCCGACCATCGCACCACCGCAGCCGGGCACAACGCACGCCGAAGATACCCGACAAACGCTCTGCGGGCTGTCTTCGAAACGATTTCGACTGCACTCCGCCCGGCGACTGTCCGGTGGACTTCGCCGCCGAAACCACGTTGGCAAGCAGAGGCCGAGCCAGCATGGGCGAACCGAACCTGCGAGCTCGCCAATTGATTTCGACGCGCCAATGCAGCATTTCCGCACTCAGCATCACTAGCCCTATTGTTTAATTCGGTGACGAGCTGGACATCACCGACGCCCTGGGAGACCACCACCACGCCGACCGGCTCGTCCTGGCCCTACCCCCTGGCCAGGCCTCCCGGCTGCTCGAACCACTCGCCGGCACGACGGCGGTATGCACAGCCCTTGGCGCTTTCGATTACGTGGACGTCACCGTCACCGCCCACACAGACGCCGCCTACCTGCCCACAGACCGGCACCACTGGTCCACCAACACCATCACCGTCCACAATGGATGGGCAGAAACCACCACCTGGTACGGCCCGATCAGCGGCGCCCACGTCTTCAAAAGCTGGACCACCCACCGGCCCCAGCCGCCACGAGAACCACTCGCCCGCGCAGACTTCCGGCAACTCCGGCTCACCCCAGCCGCGATCCGCTCCCGCGCCCACCTCCAAGCTGCCCAAGGCGACGGGAATATCCACTTCGCCGGTCACTACCTCCAGTACATCGACAGCCAGGAATCCGCCATCAGCAGCGCCCTCGCCACCGCGCGACGCCTCGCCCCCGGCAGTCCTCGGCTCAAAGAACTCGCGTTCTGACACCGCTGCGGCGTCGCCGGGCACCCAAGTTCAGACCTTCGCTCAGCCGATGATGTTGAGCTCGCGCGGATCGCCCCGGGAAACTGTCGGTGCCGCATGCGAAGGTGGCGACATGGAAGTGCACTTCGACGCTGAGCTGTGGATCTGGGACGCGCGGCGGACCGACACCTGGACCTTCGTCAGCCTGCCCGGTGACATCTCGGACGAAATCCGCGAGCTGGGCGGACCGCGCCGCGGCTTCGGATCACTGCGCGTGCAGGTCCGGGTCGGCAGCACTGCCTGGCGAACCTCGATCTTCCCGGACAGCACGCGCGGCTACGTGCTGCCGGTGAAACGCGCGGTACGCAAAGCCGAGAAACTCGATCCCGGGGACATCGCGAAGGTGACCGTCACGATTCTCGACCTCTGACGTCGGCGAAGCCGGTCTGCCCTGAGCACCGCCGAAACCGCGGCTCACCGACCGGGCAGGGTTGCGGACGCCGCGACAACCTCGCCGGGGAGAACACCCGGCGGAGCTGCGATTGATGTGTTCGCCGACAGCGCCATCGCCGCACCCGACCGCTTCGGCGGTTGCTGGTCCTTCTCGACGGCCAGGCCCCGGCCCGGATCACCAGTTTCGCCACCGACGCACCCACGGCGACATCCGACTGCGCGGCTCGGCCCCGTCGCGGACGTCGTGTTTGCCGAGAACCGCCGCGGGCACCACGGCCGTGCGAAAGCGCGAACGCCAGCCGCCAGAATCAGGCCAGCAAGGAGCCCCCGACGGTCTGCTTCGCCTTCAGCGTGAGCGGCGAGCCGGTGGAACATCGTGCAGAGGCGGGCCGACCACCACGGTGTTGTGAATGGCACCGATCCCTTGCACGGTCATCCGGAGAGTGTGGCCGACCTGCAGAGGCGGTGGTTACCGGTCGCCGTCACCGGGCCCAGGTGTTGCGGCTGGCCGTCCCCGAAATGAAGAGTGCCGGTGCTCAGGCGGGCCGCCTATTCGGTTGTGACCACGCCCGTCGACGTATCGGCGGGCGCCCAGCCCGTCGGACCATGCCACTGGCAGACGAGGCAAGGCTCCTCTCCGAAGGCAAAAGGCGCTGCGCACTCACCGAGCTGGCGTGATCATCCCGGTTTCGTACGCGACGATGACCAGCTGTGCGCGGTCCCGCACGGCCAGTTTCGCCAGCAAGTGGCTGACGTGGGTTTTCACGGTGCCCTTGCCGAGCTGCAGGTGCGCGGCGATCTCGGCGTTGGACAGGCCGCGCGCGACCAGGGCGAGCACTTCCCGCTCCCGGGCGGTCAGCGCGGCCAGTTCGCCGGTGGGCGGCGGCGCGGGCGTTCCGCGGCAGAACTCGGCGATGAGGCGGCGGGTCACGGAGGGGGCCAGCAACGCCTCACCGGCCGCGACGGTTCTGATCGCGGCGAGCAAACCGGCCGGGGGCGTGTCCTTGAGCAGGAAGCCGCTGGCCCCGGCGCGCAGCGCGGCATGGACGTAGGCGTCCAGGTCGAACATGGTGAGGACAAGGACCCGCGTCCGTGCGGTCTCGGGAGAACCGCAGATCCGGCGGGTGGCCTCGATGCCGTCCATCTCCGGCATGCGGACATCCATCAGCACCACGTCCGGCTGGTGGACCGCGGCGAGCGCGACGGCCTCCGCCCCGGTCGCCGCCACGCCGACCGTGACCAGGTCCGGCGCGGTCTGCAGCAGGGCACGGAAACTGCCGCGCAGCAACGCTTGGTCGTCGGCGATCAGGACGCGGATCGGAGCCGCGTCGGCGTGGTTCATTCGTCCGTCCCGGGGATCGTGGCGAGAGGCAGTCGCACGGAGACCCCGAATCCGCCGTCCGGCCGCGGTCCTGCGGTGAATTCTCCTCGGTACATCAGCACCCGTTCCTGAATCCCGATCAGCCCCCTGCCGCCTTCGGTCGCGCTGCCGTGGCCGGTTCCGTCGTCGACGATGTCGATCCGGAGGTCGGCCGCGCTCGCCCGGACAGTCACCGCGCACCGTGCGGGAGCGGCGTGTTTCATCACGTTGGTCAGCGCCTCCTGCACGATCCGGTAGGCCGTCAGCTCCATGCCCGCGGCCAGCGGTGGCGTGCCCTGCACGTCCAGTTCGACCTGCACTCCCGCTGGTGCGGCCAGCCCGGCGAGTTCGTCGAGGCCGTCGAGCCCCGGCTGCGGGCGCAACTGGCTGTCCTCGGCGTGGTCCCGGTCCGGGCGCAGCACGCCGAGCATCCGGCGCATCTCGACGAGCGAATTGCGCCCGGCCGTCTCGATGTCCGCGAGCGCCTCCGCCATCTCGGGATCGGCGTCGGGCCGGGAACGGAGGACGTGGTTGGCGACACCGGCTCTGACCGCGATCAGGCCCACGCCGTGCGTGACGATGTCGTGCAGTTCCCGGGCGATCCGCAGACGTTCCTCAGCGACAGCCTGCCCGGCCATCCGCCGTGCTGCCGACGCGGCGTAGGTCCGTCGAGCCTGAACCGCGCGGCCGAGGGTCCAGGCGAGGCCGAGTGCGAGCGCGCCGACCAGGAGCAGATTTTCGCTGCTGTCGTTCCCTATGGCGGGGTACAGGCCGACCAGGGGAAGCGCGACGACGCCGACCACACTGGCAGCCAGGATCGCTCTGGTCGTCATCCGGGCGCGTCTCGGCTTGGCGAGCGCGACGGTGTAGAGCGCGAACGCGGCGGCGAAGAACGGTTCGCCGACCAGGCCGAGGATCGCCGCCAGAACGGACAGTCCGGCGACCGCGGCGAAGACTGTACGAGGCCAGATCCGCCGTACCGCCAACGGTCCCGCGATACCAGCGGCGAGCAGGCACTCGGTCCAGCTCCCGTGCCTGGCCAGGATGCTTGCCACCAGCACGATGGCGTATTCGAGCGCCAGCAGGCCGTCGAGCGCGATCAGGTGTTTGCGGCCGAGCCTGGCAAACGGTGGCGCCTGGCCGGACTCGTCCATGGCGCAACGCTATCGGTGCCGGTCGCCGCGCACATCCGGCCGTGGGATGTCGGTCTCGGGACAGAGCCGGCGCCGGTATCGGTGCTCCGGCTATGCCTCTGGACAGAGCCGGGAAATCGGATTTCCGGCAGATGTGCGCGACCGGGCGCGTCCGGAACGGTTGGCGCATGATCAAACGACACCTCCGCCGACTCGTCACCGCCGCGGCGGTCGTCGCGCTCGCACCGCTCACGGTCGCCTCGGCGGCCGCGGAACCGGCCTCCGCACCGCGCCTCGCCTGGGGACCGTGCCCGCAGGGCGGCGGCAAGTTCGGGATCGAATGCGCGACGCTCGACGTCCCGGTGGACTGGTCCAAACCACGCGGTCGAACCATGACACTCGCGCTCGGCCGGCTGAAAGCCGAAGGACTCGCCGAAGGCACCGTGCTGGCCGCCTTCGGCGGTCCCGCCGGCGGCTACGTGCGAGGTCTGGGCGACTACCTCGGCGAGCACTACGGCGAGCTGCGCCGCCGGATGGACATCGTCACCTGGGACATCCGCGGCGGCCCCGGCAGTCTCGGCATGAGCACCCCGCCCCTGCGGTGCGATTGGCGGACCATGGCAGTCCCCCAATACCCGCGGAACGAAGCCGAGTTCGAAAAGCTCGCCGCGACGAACCGCGCGGACGCGGCGAAATGCCGCGACACCGACCCGGAGCTGTTCGACCGCGTGGATTCGGCGAACCACGCCAGGGACATGGAGGCGATCAGGCGCGCACTCGGCGAGCCGAAACTGAACTTCTACGGCGCCTCCTACAGCGGCTTCTTCGGTCAGGCATACGCCCGGCTGTTCCCGCATCGGGTGCGCACCATGGTGCTGGACGGGACTTGGAGCCACAGCACCGCAGACTGGCAGGCCGAACTCGGCGCGCTCGCCCAGGACAATGAGCGCACCCTGCGACGGTTTTTCGATTGGTGTGCCACGAATGCCTCCTGCGTGATGCACGGCAGCGATGTGTCCCGCCGCTGGCGCGACGTGACCGCCGCGGCGGACCGTCAGCCGATTCCCGCCCCCGCGGCAGGCGTCAGCTACAGCGGCCGGGATCTGCGCGCCCTCGGGCTGTCCGTCGCGCTTCGGAACCAGGAACGCTGGGGCGAACTGGCCGAGGCCATCCGGGACGCCGAGCGCGGCGACGCTTCGGGATTCGCGCGGCCCGGCGCGAACCTCCCCTACCCGGCTGTCCCGGCTCCCGCCGCGGTGGAATGCCTCGACTGGCCGCGTGCGGGCAGTTATCGGCGCCTGGCCGCCACGACAGACCGGCTCCGCCGAACCGCGCCGCACGTCGGCGCCTCGGCCCCGATCCCGATGAACCTGTTGCGGTGCGAGGGATGGCCGGCCCCGGTGACCAATCCGCCCCAGCCGTTGCCCCGGCACCTGCCGCCGTTGCTCGGCACGGGCGCGTGGAACGAGTCCGACGCGGTCGGCAGGGTCCTCGCGCAGGTACCGGGAAGCGGATCGGTCCGGCACGAAGGAACCGGGCACACGCTGTATTTCGGCAACGGGTGCGCGCGGGCGCACATCGACCGCTATCTCACCGACCGTGTCGTGCCGAAACTTGCGACCGAGTGCTGAGCCGCTGGACCTGGCCCGGCTTCACCGCCGGGCCAGGTCCAGGTTCTTGGTCTCCCGGAAGGCAAATCCGACGACCAGGGACGACACCACCGCGATCGCCATCAGGTAAACCCCCGGCGCCAGCGAGTTGCCGGTGAGCGAGACGAGCCCGGTCGCCACGAACGGAGCTGTCCCTCCGAAGAGGACATACGCCGCGGTGTAGCCGATCGCCGAGCCGCTGGCGCGGACCGGGCCCGGGAACATCTCCACCATCGCGGGCACGTTCGACGTGCCGATGACCGCGACCAGCACGGCGAGCACGGCGGTGCCGACCAGCGCCCCGGCGAATCCGGCGTGCATGAGCGCGAACGCGGGCAGCGTGCACACGACGAACCCGACGCACGACACCAGCAGCATCCGTTTGCGTCCGTACCGGTCGCTCGCCGAGGCCATGAACGGGCAGGCCGCGCTGTAGCACAGCATCGACACCACGCTCGCGATCAGCGCCTGGGTGCGCGAGTAGTGCAGCTGGTCGGCCATGTACGTGATCATGTAGCTGCTCATCAGGTAGTACGCGATCGCGTTGGTGATGCTGTAGCCGAAAAGCGTGCAGATCTGCCGTCTGTGCGAGCGAAGCGCGTCGCGCAGCGGCTTGCGCTGCACGGAGTTCTCGCTTTGCAGCTGCCGGAACACCGGGCTGTCCTCGACCCGGCGGCGCAGATACAGCCCGATCAGCCCGAGCGGGCCGGCCAGCAGGAACGGCACCCGCCAGCCCCAGGTGTGCAGCGCACCGGAGGACAAGGTCGAGGTCAGCAGCACCCCGACCGCCGATCCGGCCACGCTGGCCAGGCCGACGGTGGCGGGCACGGTGCTGGCGAAACGGGCACGCCTGCCGTCCGGCGCGTGCTCCATGATGAACGCCGAAGCACCGGTGTACTCGCCGCCGGTGGAAAAACCCTGCAGCGTCCGCAGGACGAAGAGCAGGATGGGCGCGGCGACCCCGAGCGCGGAGTACGTGGGCAGCACGCCCATCAGGAACGTCGCCCCGCTCATCAGCAGCACGCTCAGCGCGAGCGTCCGGTTGCGGCCGATCCGGTCCCCGTAGTGCCCGAAGAACGCCGCGCCCAGCGGCCGCGCGACGAAACCGCCCGCGAAGATCGCCCACGTGGCCAGCAGCGCCGCGGACGGGTCGTTCTTCGGAAAGAACTCGGCGGCGATGGTGGAGGACATCGTCGCGTAGGCGGCGGAGTCGAACCATTCGGTGAAGTTGCCGATCCCCGAGGCGAGCGCGATCTTCCGCCTGCCGCGGGAAAGGCTCGCGGGCTGTTCGGTCCGGACGGTCATTGGCCGGCTCCTCGTCAGTCGGTGCCGGTACCGCGATCGCGGTCCCGGAGGTCGGCCCGGCGGATCTTGCCGGTGGCGGAGCGGGGCAGCACCTGCACGAATTCGATGTGCCGCGGGTAGGCGAAACGCGAGTAGGTCTCCTTGGCGAACGCGCGCAGTTCTTCGGCGAGCGCGTCGCCGCCGTCGTAACCGGGCGCGGGTTGCACCCAGGCTTTGACCGCCTGGCCGCGCACCGGGTCCGGAACGCCGACCACCCCGGCGTCGGCCACCGCCGGATGGGCCCGCAGGGCGTGCTCCACCTCGAACGGGCTGACCCGGTACCCGGACGTCTTGATCACGTCGTCGGTGCGGCCGAGGAACCAGAAGTAGCCGTCCTCGTCGGCGAAAGCCTGGTCGTTGGTGTGGTACCAGCCGCCGCCGAACACCGCCGCGGAGTCCTCCGGCCGGTTCCAGTAGCCCAGCGGGTACTGCGGGTTCGACCGGGCGCGCAGGCAGATCTCCCCCGGTTCGCCCTGGGGCACGGGCTGCTCTCGCGCGTCCAGCAGCGCGACGTCCCAGCCCGGCAGCGGACGGCCCATCGAACCGGGTTTCACCGGTACGCCGGGGAAATTGCCGACCAGCGGGTAGGACTCGGTCGAGCCGTAGTAGTCCAGCAGCGGCACGCCGAACTGCCCGGTGAACCAGTCGATCAGATCGGCGGTCAACGGTTCGTTCGAGGAGCACACCACCCGCAGTTTGTGCGGGAAGCGCAGGCCCGCGTCCGGCACGTCGGCGGCCATCTTGCGCAGGAACGTCGGGTTCACCAGAGCGGTGGTGACCCCGTTGCGGGACAGGGAATCGAGCAGTCCTTCGGGATCGAACCCGCCGGCCGGGCGGTAGACCAGCTGCGTCGCGCCGGCGCGCAGCGGGCCCAGCAGCTTCGCCATCGACCACGCCCAGTCCCCCGCGCCGTAGAAGACGTCCCCGGGCCGCAGGTCGTGGCAGTAGCGGAACTCGTTGTGCCCCAGCAACGTCCGGTGGGCGTGCACGATGCCCTTGGCCTGGCCGGTGGTGCCCGAGGTGTAGAAGATCAGCGCCGGATCGTCCGCCGCGGTGTCCACGGTCTCGAATCGCGGAGGCAGCTCTTCGATCGCCGGGTCGTCGATCTCGACGATGTGCCCGGCGAAGCCGTCGGCCCGGTCGCGCGCCTCGGGCTCGGTCACGAGCACGGTGGCTCCGGAGTCGGCCAGCCGGTAGCGGATCGGCTCGTCGGCCCACAACAGGGACATGGTCACCAGGATCGCGCCGGTGCGCAGCACGCCGAGGTAGGCGGCCGGGGTGTCGGGCCGTTGCGGGAGAAGCACCGCCACCCGGTCGCCGGGGCGCACTCCCAGGTTCCACAGATGCGCGGCCACCTGGCGGGAGCGGTCCTGCACCTCGCCCCAGGAGATCTCGCGGTGCGAGCCGAGGTGGTCCTCGAAGATCAGCGCGGTGGCGGCGCGGTCGTGGCGGTCGGCCACGTCCGCGGCCATGTTGTAGCGCGACGGGACTTCCCAGTCGTGTCCGGCGCGCAGTTCGTCGTAGTTCACCCGATGCCCCTTCAACGCTGCTTGGCGGCCAGGAAACGCGCCATCTCCCGCTGCGGCTCCCCAGTGGCGTAAGCGGCGGAGTGGATCTTCTTCGCCGCGGTCACCGCCTGCGCCAGCGCCTCGTCGTCCAGTTCGCGAAGCCGCGCCTTGGTGAGCGCGACGGCGCCCGGCGGCAGCGCGGCGACCGCGCGCGCCTGTTCGACTGCGGCGTCGAGCACCTCGTCCTCGGCGACGAGCCGCGTGAGCAGGCCGAGGCGGTGCGCCTCGACGCCGTCGACGAGCTGGGCGGTCAGGGCGAACTCGGCGGTCTTGGCGCGGCCGAGGATGTCCCACATCGCCCAGATCCCGGTGATGCTGGGGATCCCGGAGGCCACTTCGGGCTGGCCCATGGTGACCCCGGCGTGCCCGATCCGCAGGTCGGCCACCAGCGCGTACTGAAAGCCGGAACCGGCCACGACGCCGTTGACCGCGGCGACGGTCGGCTTCCGCAACTCGCGGACCGCGCGGTACAGGCGATCGAAATCGTCGATCCACGCCTCCGCGGCGGCGTGGTCGTCCGGGCGGATCGAGGCCGTCTCCGCGAGGTCCTGCCCGGCGCAGAACGCCCGCCCGGCGCCGGTCAGCACCACGCCGCGGCAGGTCGGGTCCTCGTCCAGTTCCCGCAGGTGCCCGATCAGCCGCTCCCGCATCGCGTGGGTCCACGCGTTGAGCTTCTCCGGCCGGTTCAACGTCAGGACGGCGATCTCGTCCCGGCGGTCGAGCAGCACTGTTTCACTCATGGAGGTCGTTCCTTCGCTCGTCGTCTGCGTCGCGGACAAGAAAAACAGCGGGAGGCCGCCGCTGGCCAACACCAACTGCGACCTGCGGCGATATCAGGTTGGTATGGTTCGGCTGATGGAACTGCGGCATCTGCGGTACTTCGTCGTCCTGAGCGAGGAGCTGCACTTCGGCCGGGCCGCGAAACGGCTGCACATGGCGCAGCCGCCGCTGTCGCAGCGGATCCGGGACCTGGAGCGCGAGCTGGGCGTCGAACTGTTCCATCGCGGCCGGGGCGGCGTGCGGCTCACCGAGGCCGGCGCGCTTCTGCTCGAACACACCCGGCCGGTGCTCGAAGGCGTGGACAGCGCGCGGGAGGCGATGCGCCGGATCCTGCCCGGCACGTCGGGCACGCTGCGCGCGGGAATTCCCCCGGACACGACCCCCACGGTGTTGCGCACGATCGCCGCCGCGTTCGCCGAGAAGGCACCGGACGTTCTGCTGGAACTGCACGAGGTGAGCACGGACGAGCAGATCGCCCGGCTCCGGGAAGGCAAGCTCGACGTCGGAATCGTGCGCCATCCCTCCGACACCGTCGGGCTGGAATCAGGGCCGGTCCTGTCCCGCCCTCTCGGGGTCGTGCTGCCAGTGGCGCACCGGCTCGCGGCCTCGGACGTCGTGCGGCTGCGCGACCTCAACGGCACCCCGCTGGTCGTGTTCCAGCGCGAGATGGCACCGCGGCTGTACGACCACATCCTCGCGATCTGTCGCGACAACGGCTTCCTGCCCGGCGCGATCCGGCACGCGCGCAACCCGAACTTCACACACGGGCTCGTGCTCGCCGGGATGGGCGTGCACTTCAACGAGGAACACCCATTGCCCGACGGCCTGACGTGGCGCCCGCTCGACGAGGGCAGGCTGCGGTGGTCGAGTTCGGTCGTCTGGGTGCCGACGCGGGCCAACGACGTCATCGCCGGATTCGCCGCGGTGGCCGAGGAAGCCCTGCGCGCCGCCGGTCATGGAATGTCTACTGTGGACTAATCTCTGGCAGGGCAAGGCCGCGAGTCAGAGCCGGTCAGGCACCAGGTTCTCGCTTCGGCAAGCAGGCGGATTTCCGCGTCCCGTCCGGCAAAGGAGGGGACGTCCCGGAGCAGCGTGTTCACGGACGTGCCCGGCGACGGGAGTCTGCCTTCCCGCCTGGATGTCGTCGAGTTGCTCGCGCAACCGGACCAGTGCCGCCGCCGCTTCCTCGATCGCGCGGCGCCGCTCCTGTTCGATCGTTTCGCCGGCGGTGACTTTTTCCAGGCATTTGGCGACGTAGCCGGCCACGAGCACCAGGTCGGGCGGGGTGGCGCTGGTGCGGTGAACGCTCTGGTCCTCGGCAGGGACCGACGTAGCCTCGAATCCGGAGGTGGGCCGTGGACTGTCCGAGTTACCGCACCACCAACGACGTGGCGTACGCCGTCGGCGGCTCGGTCGTCCAGACCGGCGTCGTGCATGGCGACATTCATGTCCACGGTTCCGGTCTCCGGTCCGCGCCCCGCCAGCTTCCTCCGTCGCCGGCGCATCAGCGGGCGGGCAGGCGAATTGCGGGCACTGACGGACGCGCTGAGCGGCGGCTCCGACCGGCACCGGCCCGCCATCGCCGCCGTGACCGGTCCGGGAGGGGCGGGCAAAACCGCCGTCGCGTTGCACTGGTTGCATCAGGCGCAGGAGCGTTATCCCGACGGCCAGCTCTACGCCGGCCTGTCCGCACACGGACCGGCTGGCCCCGCCACATCGTGGTGGCGCTGGCAGTGATCGTGGTGGTGCTGTCCGTGATGCTGGTACGCCGGGTCCGGAACCGCGACACCGCAGCTCCGAGGACCTCCTCGGAGGACGAAAGTCCTCGCGACCCATGACATTGGCCGGGTGATCACCAGGCCCGGCTCGACGAAGCTGGACGACGTGCGGCTGGCACCGAAGCGGTGCCGTGGCGATTTCGGTTCGCCGTGCCGGAACGTCCGAAGGAGTCGCGTCTCGTGTCCACCCACCCAGTCCCCGCCAACGATCAGGTGCCCGGGCACCGCGCCCTGCTCGGCGTCCGCCGGTTCCTCACCAAGGAGACCGTCGGCGACCACGGGCGGACCCTGCACCAGATCGACGCGAACGCGTGGGAGTCCTTCTACCGCGACCGCTGGAGCTACGACCGGGTGGTGCGCTCCACCCACGGGGTCAACTGCACCGGCTCGTGCTCCTGGAACGTCTTCGTCAAGGACGACCTGATCACCTGGGAGCACCAGGCCACCGACTACCCGACCACCGGTCCGGACAGCCCGGACTACGAGCCGCGCGGCTGTCCTCGCGGAGCGTCGTTCTCCTGGTACGAGTACTCGCCGTCGCGGGTCCGGCATCCCTACGTCCGCGGCTCGCTGCTCACCATGTTCCGTGCGGGCCTGAAACGCTTCGGGGACCCGGTCGCGGCGTGGGCGGACATCGTCGGCGACCCGCACAAGGCGGAAGCCTACAAAGGACAGCGGGGGCGCGGCGGGTTCGTCCGCGCGTCGTGGGACGAGGCGATCGCGATGGTCGCCGCCGCGCACGTGCACACCACCAAGGCTTTCGGGCCGGACCGGGTCGTCGGGTTCTCGCCCATCCCGGCGATGTCGATGGCCTCGTTCGCCGCGGGCACCCGGTACCACGCGCTGCTCGGCGGCACGCTGCTGTCGTTCTACGACTGGTACGCCGACCTTCCGGTCGCGTCGCCGCAGATCTGGGGCGACCAGACCGACGTCCCCGAGGCCGGCGACTGGTGGAACTCGACCTATCTCGTCATGTGGGGATCCAACATCCCGGTCACCCGCACCCCGGACGCGCACTTTCTCGCCGAAGCCCGCTACCGCGGCACGAAGGTCGTCGCGGTCAGCCCCGACTACGCCGACAACGTGAAGTTCGCCGACGACTGGCTCGCCCCGCACCCCGGCACCGACGGCGCGCTCGCGATGGCGATGGGCCACGTCGTGCTCACCGAGTTCTTCCGCGACCGGGAGGTCCCGTACTTCGCCGGCTACGCGCGGTCGTACACGGACCTGCCGTTCCTCGTGACGCTGCGGGAACGGGAACCGGGCGTCTACGCGACCGACCGGTTCCTCACCGCCGCCGACCTCGGCGACGACGCTCCCGGCGCGGAGCACAAGACTGTGCTGCTCGACGACGCCACCGGCGAACCCGTGGTGCCCAACGGATCCCTCGGCTTCCGCTACGGCGCCGCGGGCGAAGGCCGGTGGAATCTCGACCTCGGCGAGGTGGTCCCCGCACTCGGCGTGCTCGGCCACGCCACCGGTCAGGTCGCCGTCGACCTCGCCCGGTTCGACATCGGCGAGACCGAGGGCGGCGCCACGATGCGTCGCGGAGTCCCGGTGCGCCGCGTCGGCGGGCAGCTGGTCACCAGCGTCTTCGACCTGTTGATGGCCCAGTACGGCGTCCGCCGCGGCGATCTGCCCGGAGAGTGGCCCGCCGGTTACGACGACGCCGACGCCCCGCACACCCCGGCGTGGCAGGAGCGGATCACCGGCGTGCCCGCCGCGCTGGCGGCCCGGATCGGGCGCGAATTCGCCCGCAACGCCGAACGCAGCCAGGGCCGGTCGCTCATCGCGCTCGGCGCGGGCGCGAACCAGTGGTTCCACTCGGACATGACCTACCGGGCGCTGATCGCACTGGTCGCCCTCACCGGCTGCCAGGGAGTCAACGGCGGCGGCTGGGCGCACTACGTCGGACAGGAGAAGGCCCGCCCGCTCACCGGGCAGCAGCACCTGAGCTTCGCCTTCGACTGGCAGCGCCCGATGCGCCACCAGGCCGCCACGCCGTTCTGGTACCTGCACACCGACCAATGGCGCTACGAGAAGGTGCCCGCCGACGAACTCGCCTCGCCGCTGGGGCAGGGCAGGCTGGCGGGCTTGGCTTTCGCTGACACTGTCGCGGCGGCGCAGCGCATGGGCTGGTCGCCCGGCCACCCGGCATTCGACCGGAACCCGCTCGACCTGGCAGACGAGGCCGCCGCCGCGGGAGTGAGCGCCGCCGAGCACGTCGTCGGCGAACTGCGCGCCGGTCGGCTGCACGCGGTCGCCGACGATCCCGACGACCCAGCCAACTTCCCGCGCTGCCTGACCCTGTGGCGGGCCAACCTGCTCGGCTCGTCCGGCAAGGGCAACGAGTTCTTCATGAAGCACCTGCTCGGCGTCGATTCCCTCGCCTCGGCCGACGAATGCGAGCCCGGCGAGCGCCCGCGCGACGTGGCGTGGCGGGACGACGCCCCCACCGGCAAGCTCGACCTGCTCACCACCATCGACTTCCGGATGACGAACACCGGCCTGCACTCGGACATCGTGCTGCCGACCGCCACCTGGTACGAGAAGCACGACATCTCCACCACCGACATGCACCCCTTCGTGCACGCCTTCTCCCCCGCTGTCGAACCGCCGGCCGGGGTGCACACCGACTACGACGCGTTCCTCGCCCTCGCCGACAAGGTCAGCGAACTCGCGGTCGCGCACCTCGGCACCCGCCGCGACGTGCTGGCCGCGCCGCTGCAGCACGACACCCCCGACGAGCTGGCGACCCCGTCCGGGCGCGTCCGGGACTGGGGCCGCGGCGAATGCGAGCCGGTGCCGGGCGTGACGATGCCGAAGCTGATCGAGATCGAGCGCGACTACACCCTCCTCGGCGCCAAGATGCGCACCGTCGGACCGCTGCTGGACAAGCTCGGCACCACGACCAAGGGCATCACCGTCGACGTCGCCCCCGAGCTGGAATACCTGCGCCGCCGCAACGGAACCGTGTCCGGCGGGCCGTTCGCCGGCCGTCCGTCGCTGGCCACCGCGGACCGGATGTGCGAAGCGATCCTCGCGCTGTCCGGCACTACCAACGGCCGCGTCGCGCACGAAGGATTTCTGCAGCTGGAGAAGCGGACCGGACAGCCGTTCACCGACCTGATCGAGGGGCACGAGACCGACCAGGTCACCTACGCGGCGACCCAGGAGGCGCCGCAGCCGGTCTTCACCAGCCCGGAGTGGTCCGGTTCGGAGAAGGGCGGACGCCGGTACTCGCCGTTCACCGTGAACGTCGAACGGCGCAAACCGTGGCACACCCTCACCGGACGGCAGCACTTCTTCGTGGAGCACGACTGGATCGCCGAACTCGGCGAGCACCTGCCCGGCTACCGGCCGCCGCTGAACATGGCCCGGCACTTCGGCAAACCCGGCGAACTCGCCGACGGCGGCGTCACCGTCCGGTTCCTGACCCCGCACGCGAAGTGGTCGGTCCATTCGATGTACCACGACAACGAGCTGATGCTCGCGCTGTCCCGCGGCGGCCCGGTGATCTGGATGAGCGTCGAGGACGCGGCGAAGATCGGCGTGGCGGACAACGACTGGGTCGAGGCGGTCAACCGCAACGGCGTGGTCGCCGCGCGCGCGGTGGTCAGCCACCGGATGCCCGAGGGCACGGTCTTCCAGTACCACTCTCCCGAGCGGACGGTCAACGTCCCGAAGACCGAAAAGGACGGCCCCGGCAAGGGAAAACGCGGCGGCTACCACAACTCGATGACCCGGCTGCTCGTCAAGCCGACGCATCTGGCCGGCGGGCACGCCCAGCTCACCTACGCCTTCAACTACTACGGACCCATCGGCAGCCAGCGCGACGAAATCACCGTGATCCGGCGGCGCGGCCAGAAAGTGGAGTACTGACATGCGCATCCGCGCCCAGGTCGCGATGGTGATGAACCTCGACAAGTGCATCGGCTGCCACACCTGCTCGGTGACCTGCAAGCAGACGTGGACCAACCGCGAAGGCACCGAATACGTGTGGTTCAACAACGTCGAGACCAAACCCGGCATCGGCTATCCCCAGCACTACGAGGACCAGGACCGCTGGAAGGGCGGCTGGCAGCTCGACGCGAAGGGCAGGCTCGTCCTGCGTTCCGGCGGCCGCGCGAAGCGGCTGTCGCGGATTTTCGCCAACCCCGACCTGCCTTCGCTGGAGGACTACTACGAGCCCGCGAAGTTCGACCGCGACGCCCTCGCGGCCGCACCGTCCGGACTCGCCGACACGCCGGTCAACCAGCCGCGCTCGGCGCTGACCGGCAAGCCGATGAACCTGGAATGGGGTGCCAACTGGGAAGACAGTCTCGGCGGCGCTCCCGAACGGGCCGGCACCGACCCGAATCTCGTCGCGATGGACCCCGAAGCGGCGGCGAGGGTGAAATTCGAGTTCGAGAAGACGTTCATGTTCCACCTTCCGCGCATCTGCGAGCACTGCCTCAACCCCGCGTGCGTGTCGGCCTGCCCGTCCGGCGCGATGTACAAGCGCGAGGAGGACGGCATCGTCCTCCTCGACCAGGACCGCTGCCGCGGCTGGCGGATGTGCGTGAGCGCCTGCCCGTACAAGAAGGTCTACGTCAACCACTCCACCGGCAAAGCCGAGAAATGCACTTTCTGTTTCCCGCGCATCGAAGCGGGCCAGCCCACGATCTGCTCGGAGACCTGCGTCGGCAGGCTGCGCTACCTCGGGCTGGTCTTCTACGACGAGGACGCCGTGCTCGCCGCGGCCTCGGTCGAGGACGAGCACGAACTGCTCGCCGCGCAGCGCGACGTGTTCCTCGACCCGCACGACCCGGAAACAGTGCGGCTGGCGACCGAAGCGGGGCTGCCGGAGGAATGGGTGCTCGCCGCGCAGGCCTCGCCGGTGTGGCGGCTGATCAGCGAATACCGGATCGCGCTGCCGCTGCACCCGGAATACCGCACCCTGCCGATGGTCTGGTACGTCCCGCCGCTGTCGCCGGTGCTGGACGCGGTCGGCGCCGCCGGGCTCGACGACACCGATCCGGACGACGTCTTCCACACCATCCGCGACCTCCGGATCCCGGTCGAGTACTTGGCCGAACTGTTCACCGCGGGCGACGCGGACGCGGTGGCCGGTGTGCTGATGAAACTCGCCGCGATGCGCTCCTACATGCGCGCCCGCACGCTCGACGGCACCGTCGCGGACGAACTCTGCGAAGCCGTGGGCATGACCGGCGAACAGATCGAAGCGATGTACCGGCTCCTGGCCATCGCCAAGTACGACGATCGCTACGTCGTTCCGGTCGCCTACACGAAAGACGCCGCCGCGCTCGAAGCACAGGCAGCGTCCACTTCGGACTGCTCGCTCGACTGCGCGGGCGGCCCGGGGATGACCGAAGCGGCCGCCGCGGAGCGGTTCCACCTCGTCGCGGACGACCAGCAGGTCCGCCCCGGCCGGCGGAATCTTTTCAGCCGCCGCAGCGACGGCAGGCTCGGCCTGACGATCGACCCGGCCGGAGGACGGTCATGACAGTGTCCGCGGAGGACCGCGCCCGGTTGTTCGACCTCGCGTCCGTCCTGCTTTCCTACCCCGACGCCCGGCTGTTCGGCGCGGCGGGCGAACTGCGGGCCGCCGTCTCCCGAATCGCCCAACCGGAAGCGCGCGAACGGCTCTCGGCGTTCCTCGAGTGGTTCCTGACCGCCGATCCGGTCGACGTCGAAACCCACTACGTGCACACGTTCGACCTTCGCCGCCGCAGCGGGTTGTACCTCACTTACTACCTGCACGGCGATACCCGCAAACGCGGCGTCGCCCTGCTCGCGCTCAAACAGCGGTACCGCGCGCACGGCCTGCGGCTGGCCGATGGCGAACTGCCCGATCTGCTGCCGGTGGTGCTGGAATTCGCCGCTGCCGCCGGTCCGGGCGACGGCGAAGCTCCGCTGCGCCAGCACCGGCGCGGACTGGAACTGCTGCGCGGCGCACTGGAAGAAACCGGTTCGCCGTACCGGCATTTGCTCGAAGCAGTCGTCGCCGCGCTGCCGCCGCTGACCGACGCCGACCGCGAAGCGATCCGGGCCCTCGCCGCCGACGGACCGCCCGCGGAATCGGTCGGGCTCTCGCCCTACGGCGCCGACGTCGACGCGATCGGCCTCGGCCCGCGACTCAGCCCTGGCTCGTGCCCTTCCCTGGAGCGTGTCCCGTGAACACCTTTGCCTGGATTGTCCTCCCCTACGCCTGCCTGGCGGTGTTCGTCCTCGGGCACGTCTGGCGCTGGCGGCGCGACCAGTTCGGCTGGACCACGCACACCAGCCAGCTGCTCGAAAGCCGCGTTCTGCGGCTGGCCTCGCCGCTGTTCCACCTCGGCGCGTTCGGCGTGATCGCCGGCCACGCGATGGGCCTACTCGTGCCCGCCTCGCTGACGCATTGGCTGGGCGTGCCGGAAGGGCTCTACCACGCCACCGCGGTGTGGGGCGGCACGATCGCCGGAGTCGTGCTGGTCGCCGGGGTGGTGCTGCTCATCGCCCGCCGGATCGTCAACGGCCGCGTGCGCCGCACCACGTCCGCAATGGACAAAGTGCTGTACGTTGCGCTCGCCGCGATGGTCGTGCTCGGGATGACCGCGACCGTCGGCACGAACCTGCTCGGCGACGGCTACGACTACCGCGAAACCGTCGCGGTCTGGTTCCGCGGGGTTTTCTGGTTCTCGCCGGACACCAGCCTGATGCTCGACGCGCCGCTGGTCTACCAGCTGCACGCGCTCGGCGGGTTCCTGTTCCTCGCGCTGTGGCCGTTCACCCGGCTCGTGCACGTGTGGTCCGCTCCGCTGGCATACCTGTGGCGTCCCTACGTCGTCTACCGGGCCCGCCGGGGCGCGCCGCCGGTCCCGATGCCCGCGCCCGCGGTCGTGCGGGACCGGGCGCTTCGCGAACGGCGGAACGTTGCCTGACGCCGTCCCGGCGGAGCTGATCGGCAAGACCGTCGGGGAAGTTCTGGTACGGCTGCCCAAAACGCTCCCGCTGGACACCTCGGTGGGCCAGGCCCGGACGTGCTTCGCCGACGACCACGTCCATCTGCTCCTGCTCACCGGCGGCGGCAAGCTCATGGGCACCCTCGCCCGCGAGGACCTGCCGCCGGAGCTGGACGGCTCCGCGCTCGCACTCACGCACTCGCGAATGGCGGGCCGGACAATCCCGGCTGATCTTCCGGCAGAGGAGGCGCGTCAGCTTCTGCTGGCGCGCGGACAGCGGCGGTTCGCCGTCGTCGACGACACCGGCGCACTGCTCGGCCTCCTCTGCCTGAAACGCCGCCGGACCGGTTTCTGCAGCGACGCCGACGTCGCCGCTCGCTGATCTCTTTCCCTTGCTGTGAAACGTGTTTCGCTGTCCAGTCCGCAGTGGACGGTCGAGGACCAAGGTCCGTTTCCCGGAGGACTTCGGCTCTGTCCGCGACGGCGCGGCGCGACGGAAGCTGGACGTGCCCGCCGCCCGGCGGGCCGATCCGTGCGAAACGAATGAGACGCCGATGACTGCGACCTCCGAACACCCTCCGCCGACCGGCCGCCGGGTGCTGATGCTGGGCCTGGCCACCGCCGGGTTCGCGATCAACTTCTGGGCGTGGGCGCTGCTGAGCCCGCTGGGCCCGCTCTTCAAGGACTCCCTGCACCTGACCGCGTTCCAGCAGGCGCTGCTGGTCGCGGTGCCGGTGGTGGTCGGGTCTCTCGGGCGCGTCCCGGTCGGCGCGCTGACCGACCGCTACGGCGGCCGGATCATGTTCCCGGCGATTTCCGCACTGACCGTCATTCCCGTCCTGTTCCTCGGAATCCTCGGCCATTCGTCGCTGATCGCGTTGCTGTTCGGCGGCTTCTTCCTCGGCCTCGGCGGCACGACGTTCGCGATCGGCGTGCCGTTCGTCAACGCGTGGTTCCCGCCCGAACGGCGGGGGCTCGCGCTCGGCGTGTTCGGAGCCGGGATGGGCGGCACCGCGCTCAGCGCGCTGACCACCGTCCCGCTCGTCAAGACCGGCACGGTCGCGACGCCGTTCCTCGTCACCGCCGGGGCGCTGGTGCTGTACGCGATCGTCGCCGCGCTGCTGCTGCGCGACGCCCCCGGCCGCACGGTGCCGGCCGAACCGCTCGGCCGCCGTCTGCGCGACACCCTCCGCCTGCCGGTGACCTGGCAGGCCTCGGCGCTCTACGCACTCGCCTTCGGCGGTTACGTCGCGTTCTCTGTGTACTTGCCGGCCTACCTCAAGACCGGCTACGGGCTGGCCCAGGCCGACGCCGCGAACCGGATGGCGGGTTTCGTCCTGGTCGCTGTGCTGATGCGCCCGGTGGGCGGCTGGCTGTCCGACCGGTTCGGCCCGGTGCGCGTGCTGGCGGCGGTGTTCGCGGTGGTGGCCCTGAGCGCGGCGGCGCAGGCCTTCTCGCCAGGGCTCGTGCCGCTGGGCACCGTGGCATTCCTGTCGATGGCCGCCGCGCTCGGCGCGGGCAGCGGCGCAGTGTTCGCGCTCGTCGCTTTGCTCGCCCCGGCGAACAAAGTCGGTTCGGTGACTGGCGTGGTCGGCGCGGCAGGCGGCCTCGGCGGCTTCATCCCGCCGCTGCTCATGGGTGCGCTTTATGGCGCTGTCGGCTCGTACGCTCTCGGTCTCGCCGCGTTGGCCGCAGTGGCCGGGGCGGCTCTCGTGTTCACCGCCGTGATGGCGCGGCGGGGCCACGACCACCCGGTGGGTGTGTGACCGTTGTGCAGCCGGGGCCTCCAGGGTGTTGCCCTGGAGGCCCCGGGGCCGCGGGTCAGCGCAACGGAGCCGACCACTCCAGCCGGACCCCGTTGCCGGGCGAAGACTCCAGCGTGAACTCCCCGCCCGCCGATTCCGCCCGTTCCCTGAGGTTCCCCAGCCCGCTCGGCGTCACGCCCTCGGGCAGCCCTACCCCGTCGTCGGTCACCGACACCCGCACCATCTCGTCGCGGACCGCCACCGAAACCGAGAGCACCGACGCGTCCGCGTGCCGGACCGCGTTGCTCACTGCCTCCCGCACCGCCGCTTCCACATGCTCGGCCAGGTGCGCGGGCACCGCGTCCAAGGTTCCCGACATGCTGACCGTCGGATGCAGCGGGGCGTCGTCGGTGAGTTCCGCGATCGCGTCGTGCAACCGGTTCCTCAGCCGGACTTCTCCCGCCGCGCCGCCGTGCAGGTCGAAGATCGCGGTCCGGATTTCGTGCACGGTCTCGTGCATCTGGTCGATGCTTTCCTGCAGCCGCCGCTGCACTTCCGGCGCCTTCGTGCGGCGTTGTGTGCTCTGCATGGCCAGCCCGACCGCGAACAACCGCTGGATCACGTGGTCGTGCAGATCCCGGGCGATCCGGTCCCGGTCCGACAGCACGTCCCGTTCCCGCGCCGCCCGCTGCTGCGTCGCGAGCTGCAACGCGAGCGCGGCCTGGTCGGCGAACGACGCGAGCACCGGCAACTGGGCCGTCTCGAAAGCGGGCGCACCCGGTTCGCGAACCGCGATCAGCACGCCTGAGGTGTGATCGCCCGCGCGCAGCGGCACGACCAGCGCGGGACCGTAGCCGCGATCCTCGGACAACGCCAGCGTCGCCACCCGCCGCGGCGTGCGATCCCGGTAGACCGAGCCCGGAACGGTCCCGGCGATGTCCATCCGCACCCCGCCGAGTTCGTCGGCGCCGTTCCCCGAGCACACCGCTACGGTCAGCTCCGCGGGATCGGACTCCCACTCCTCCTCGATGTCGAGCCTGCCCGAGCCCGGCAGAGCGAGCATCGTGGCGTCCGAGCCGGTCAGCTCCAGCGCGCGGCCCGCGATCAGCTCGAGCGCGTCGACCGGATCGGTGCCGCCGAGCAGTTCCGTGGTGACCTCACTGGTCGCGCCGAGCCACCGCTGCCGCAGCCGCGCCTGCTCGTAAAGGTGCGCGTTCTCGATCGCGATCCCCGCCGCGGCGGCCAGCGCCTGCACGATGACCTCGTCGTCGTCGGTGAACGCCGCGCCGTCGTTCTTTTCGGTGAGGTAGAGGTTGCCGAACACCTCGTCGCGGACCCGTACCGGGACTCCGAGAAACGAATGCATCGGCGGATGATTCGCCGGGAACCCCACCGACGCCGGATGCGCCGAAATCTCCTCCAGCCGCAACGGCTTCGCGTCGTCGATCACCAGCCCCAGCAGCCCGTGCCCCTCCGGCAGCGGACCGATCTTCGCCCGCGTCGGCTCGTCGATGCCCAGGTAGACGAACTCCGCCAGCGGGCCGCCGTCGTCGCCGAGCACCCCCAGTGCGCCGTAGCGGGCCTCGACCAGCTCCACCGCCGCCTGCACGATGCGGCGCAGCGTGGTGTCCAGCTCCAGCCCGGACGCGACCGCGAGCACCGCGTCCAGCAGGCCGTCCATCTTGTCCCGGGTGCTGATCAGCACCTCGATCCGTTCCTGGAGATCGCGCAGCGTCTCCCGCAGGCGCAGCTGAGAACGAGTTCCCGACAGCCTGCGGCCGCCTTCTCCGGTCTCCGGCATCAGATCCGCAAGCCCTCTCGACGTTGGGCGCCGTCCCGGAAAGATGACTTTCGCCTCTGTGTCCTCACGCGACAAAGACGCATCCTGGCGGAACGACTACGTACGACACCATTGTGCCGCCATCCGCGGCCCCGGGAGAACCATGACCCTCAATGTGGCGCCTGTCGGGCAGCTCAGCGCCGACCAGGTGGTTTCCGTGCTGCGCTCAGCCACTCTCGCACCGTCGACGCACAACACCCAGCCGTGGCTGTTCAGCAGCGGCCCCGCGGGCATCGAACTGTACGCCGACGCGGACCGCACACTGCCCGTAGCCGACTCGGACCGGCGCGAGCTGCTGCTGTCCTGCGGGGCGGCGCTGTTCAACCTGCGCACCGCGATCCACGCGACCGGCGTCCACCCGGGCACGACGCTCTTCCCCCGCCGCGACGACCCCGACCTGCTGGCCGTCGTCCGGCCCCGGGCCACCGCCCCGATCGACCGCAGGCTCGCCGTCCTCGCCAAGGCGATCCCCCGGCGGCACACCAACCGCACCCCGTTCACCGCCAAACCGGTTCCCGCCGCCGTCGTCGGACGGCTGCGGCACGCGGCGGAGGTCGAGCACGCCTGGATGCCGCAGCTCGACGAAGACCAACTCGCCGGGCTCCGCGACCTCGTCGGGGAAAGCCACCGGGTTCAGGTCAACGACCCCGCGTTCCTCGCCGAATGGCGGCGCTGGACCGGGCGGGCGCGAGGCAGCCGCGACGGCGTGCCCTACGCGGCCGGAGGAACCACGACCGCCGACGACACGTGGGTCCTGCGCGATTACGGCGACGGCACCCGCACCTCGGGCGCACCGCCCTTGGTGGTCGTGATCGGCACCTTCGGCGACACCCCGACCGACCGGCTCCGCGCCGGACAGGCCATGCAACGCGTCCTGCTCACCGCCACCGCCGACGGGATCGACGCCTCTTTTATTTCCCAGCCCGTCGAAGTGCCCACCATCCGCACTCGGCTCCGGGACCTGCTCGGCGGCGGGCTCTGGCCGCAGATCGTGCTGCGCCTCGGCTACGGCACCCCGGTCTCGTGGACCCCGCGCCGGGACCTCGGCGAGGTCCTGGTCGACCCGCCGCCCTCGCTCAGCGCGTGATCGCGGGCTACCGCCGCTGGTTGCGCAGCTCCGTCGCGAGCACGGCGGCTTGGGTGCGCCGTTCCATGCCCAGCTTGGCCAGCAGCCGGGAGACGTAGTTTTTGACGGTTTTCTCGGCGAGGAACATCCGTTCGGAGATCTGGCGGTTGGTCAGGCCTTCGCCGATCAGCTCCAGCAGCGTGCGTTCCTGCTCGGACAGCTGCGCCAGCGGGCCCCGCTGCTTCTGCGCGCTGTCGCGCAGTTTCGCCATCAACGCGGCGGCGGCGTGCCCGTCGAGCAGCGATTTTCCGGCTCCGACGTCGACCACCGCCGCGACGAGGTCTATGCCTTTGATGTCCTTGATCACGTACCCGCTGGCTCCGGCCATGACGGCGTCGAGCATCGCCTGCTCGTCGGTGTAGGACGTGAGCATCAGGCACTTCAGCTCGGGCATCCGGGACCGCAGCTCACGGGCCAGCTCGATGCCGTTGCCGTCGGGCAGCCGCACGTCCAGCACCGCGACGTCAGGCTGCAACGCGGGAATCCGGGCCAGCGCCTGTGCCACATTTCCCGCCTGGCCCACGACCGTGAGCCGTTCGTCCTCGTCCAGCAGGTCAGCGACTCCGCGGCGGACCACCTCGTGGTCGTCGACCAGGAAAACCCGCAGCATCCGTTCCTCTCCAAGGTCGGGCACGGCATGGGGCCGTGGGGCCAGGAACGAGCATACGGCCGGACCGCCCCGCCCGGCGATGACCTGATGCCTCACTCCGCCCAAGGACGTCCTCCCAACGCCGGAAGGACTTCGAGGGGTCAACGACTGTCCATTGTGGTCGTTGCCCCCTCGAAGCCGCCTACTCCGGCGCCTGGAAACCGCCGATCCGCGGCTCGAGCAGTTCGGCCAGCCGCAGCGGAGTGCGGTCCTCGAACATCGGGCCCACCACCTGCACCCCCACCGGCAGCCCCTCCGGAGAGAAGCCCGCCGGCATGGCGGTGGCGGGCAACCCGGGCATGGTGGCCAGCCCAGCCCAGACCAGCTGGTCGAAGAACGGGTACTCGACGCCGTCGATGTCGATCCGGCAGGCCAGCAGGTCGGGGTTGTGGTCGTGCGGGAACGCGGGAGTCGGCGTCACCGGGCACACGACGGCGTCGAACTCGGAGAAGAACTGCCGCCAGCCGTGCCGGTGCAGTTCGCGGCGGCTGTTCACCTCCATCCAGTCGCGGTGGCTGAGCGTCATCCCGCGCAGCCGCGACGCGTCGAGGCTCTCGTCGTCCGGACTCAGTCCGGCCGCGCGGGCCTGCAACTGCTCGTACGCCTCGACCGGGAACCGCGCGACGGAGCCGGAGAACAACAGCTGCGTGTAGAGCGTTGCGGCTTCGGCCAGGTCAGGCAGCAGCGCGCTGTGCCGTTCCACGCGGGCGCCGCCGTCGGCGAGTGCGTCGGCCACTCTGTTCACCCCCGCCCGCACCGAGGCCCCGGTCGGAATGAACGGATGCTCGTCGAGGACCAGGACCCGGAAGTCGCGCAGGTGCTCGTGGCGCGCGGGCGGCAGGGCCAGCTGGTGCGCCACGCCGTACGTCAGCGGGTCCGGCCCGGCCATGACGTCGAGCAGGAGCGCGAGATCACGGGCGGTGCGCGCCATCGGGCCGACAACGGCGAGATCGAGGTCGACCGGCAACGCCGGCGCGGTCGGCAGGACCATCCCCCGGTTCGCCACCAGCCCGAGACTCGGCTTGTGCCCGTAGACCCCGCAGAAATGCGCGGGGGTGCGCAGCGATCCGCCGATGTCGGAGCCGATCGACAGCGCGCCGAAGCCCGCCGCCAGCGCCGCCGACGAACCGCCGGAGGAACCGCCCGGCGTGCGATCGTGGTCCCACGGGTTGTTGGTGGTGCCGTACACCGGGTTGGAACTCTGCAAGCCCTGCAGTCCTAAAGGGACATTGGTCTTGCCGAGGATCACCGCGCCCGCGTCCTTGAGCCGCGACACCTGGACCGCGTCCTCGCCCGGCAGGAAGTCCCGGTGCTGCGGCATGCCCCAGGTCGTGGGCAGACCGGCGACGTTGTAGCACTCCTTGACCGTGACCGGGATGCCGAGCAGCGGCCGGTCCTCGCCGCGGGCGCGCGCCCGGTCGGCTTCGAGCGCGGCGGTGCGCGCCCGGTTGAAGTCCGGGACGCAGATCGCGTTGAGTGTCTTGTCTTCCCGCTCGATCCGGGCGATCGCCTCGTCGGTCAGCTCTACCGAGGTCACTTCACCGGCCCGCATGGCGGCCGAGAGTTGTTCGGCCGATTGAAAGTTCCGCTGCATGAATGCGACCGTAACGGGCACCGGGCGGAGCCATAAAAGGTCAATTTGCACAACGGGGCGGAGGCATCTTTCTGACCCATGTCTGTCGGAGGAACGCGGCCTCTGGGCGGACGAGACGAGATAGTCCACATCGGACGGTGCAGGGTTCCCCGGAGAGAACGCGGAGCTGAGCCGCGAAACGGTCACGGGGCGTGCGTCGACAGGCCGCCGAGGAACATCTCCGGCTCCGCTGTTCGCTTAAGCAAATACCTACGTGTCGTTTCGGCGGATCCGGGCTTACGTTCGAGCCATGGCGAACGAACTGACCATCCCGCTCCTCCCCTGCCGGGACATCGACGAGATCGCGTCCTTCTACCAGATGCTCGGCTTCTCGATCACCTATCGGCAGACGCGGCCGAACCCGCACGTCGCCTTGCAGCGCGAGGACATCAACCTGCACTTCTACGGAATGGACGGCCACATTCCGGAGAATTCGCACAGCACGTGCCTGGTCATCGTGGAGGACACCAGCGCGCTGTTCGAAGCCTTCGCGGCCGGGATGCGCGCGGTGCACGGGAAATTGCTCGTCTCCGGCATCCCGCGGATGACCCGGCCCCGGCTGCGCAACGACCGGTACACCGGGTTCGCCGTCATCGACCCGGGCGGCAACTGGATCCGTATCCACAAGGCCGCCACGTCACCCGAAGCGACCACCAAACTCGCGAAAGCCATGGAAAACGCAGCGCGGCTGGCGGACGCGAAGGGCGACGACCAGCAGGCGCTGAAAATCCTCGAGGGCGCGATCAAACGGGCCGACGGCTCCGAACCGGAACTGCCGGACGCTCAGGCCTACCGCGACGAGCTGGTCGAGCGGATCGCCGGGGCTGACCATCGCCACTCGTAGGGGAATTCGCGGCGGGTGAGCTGATTTTCCCGCGTGCTACGGCAGCGTCGAGGTGTTCACCCCGACGCTGCCGATCAAGATCCGGCGCGGCCAGTGCCCTGC
Source organism: Amycolatopsis sp. NPDC054798 (assembly GCF_053611505.1). Lineage (NCBI taxonomy): Bacteria > Bacillati > Actinomycetota > Actinomycetes > Pseudonocardiales > Pseudonocardiaceae > Amycolatopsis > Amycolatopsis sp. NPDC054798. Next base: position 100,289 of record NZ_JBSHAM010000010.1, read on the forward strand.
CCGCGTCCAGAAGTCTCAGGTGCACCGTCAGGCAGGAACGCAGATCATCTCCGCGGAACAAACGCTGCCCCGCCGGACCTGGTCAGCGGTCCCAGAACCCCTGCTTCTCCAGTAAGGCCACCGCGCGTTCGCCCGCGTCCGCGAGGTGTTTTTCCACCAGCGTGCGCGCCCGGGCGGCCGAGCGCGCCGACAGCGCGGACAGGATCAGCCGATGGTCGTCCCGGGCTTTGTCCGGCCAGTCCTCGTGCGCCTCGTAAAACCCGTGCGACACAGTCTTGGCCAGGATGCCGATGAGCGACACGAGCCGGCGCGAGTCGGCGGCGTAGTTGATTCTCCGGTGGAATTCGTAGTTCAGCCGTTCCTGTTCGGCAGGGTCCACCGCGGACTCCATCCGGTCCGCCAGATCGTGCAGCGCCTGCAGGCTTTCCGGGGACAGGTTCTTCGCCGCGCGCTCCGCGGCCAACCCGGACACGACGCCGAACACGCGGTAGTGGTCCCGGATGTCGTCGCGCGTCATCCGGGCGACAAACGCGCCGCGGCGGGCGATGTGCTCGACAACGCCTTCGTGGTCGAGGGTGATCAGCGCTTCCCGTATCGGCAGTTTGCTGATGCCGAGTTCGTCGGCCAGCGCCTCCTGGTCGATCTTCGCCCCGGCGCGCAGCTGACCGGAGAAAACCCGGCGGCGGATTTCCTGCGCGGCCATCGCCTTGAGGTTCGCCGGACCGGTGCGGCGCGGTCCGGCGCTCGTGGTTTCGGGCATCGCCACGACCTTCTCCCATCCCCGCGTCGGCGGCGGTATCGGATGAAGTATTACACGTCCGGGGCACGCTCAGGCGGCCGCGCCGTCTGAGCCAGCAGCGCCCGCAGCTCCCAAAACTGGCACTTGACCTGCAGATGTGCACCCACTAGGCGTCGCCCGGCAGTGTGAGCCATTCGATGATTTCTGATAAAGTATTTTCCCGCCGGGCGGTCTGGGTCATAGTGGGAGGCATGGCAGCAGCGGTTACCCCCGAGGACTTCCGGCCGATCCTGGAACTGGTGCGCGACTTCGTGCGGGCGAAGGTCGTTCCGCGCGAGCAGGAGATCATGGACGGCAACGCCATCCCGGACGATCTGCGCGCGCAGGCCGCCGAGATGGGCCTGTTCGGCTACGCGATCCCGCAGGAATGGGGCGGGCTCGGGCTCGACCTGGCCCAGGACGTCGAGCTGGCGATGGAGTTCGGGTACACCTCGCTCGCGCTGCGGTCGATGTTCGGCACCAACAACGGCATCGCCGGGCAGGTCCTGGTCAACTTCGGCACCGACGAGCAGAAAAGGCAGTGGCTGGAACGCATCGCCTCGGGCGAGGTCGTCGCGTCCTTCGCGCTGACCGAGCCCGGCGCCGGGTCCAATCCGGCGGGACTGCGCACCAAGGCCGTGCGCGACGGCAGTTCCGACGACGCTGGCTGGGTGATCGACGGGCAGAAACGCTTCATCACCAACGCGCCGATCGCGGACCTGTTCGTCGTCTTCGCCCGCACCCGTCCGGCCGACGATTCCGGTCCTGGCATCGCGGTGTTCCTCGTGCCCGCGGACACGCCCGGACTGGAAGTCGGGCCCAAGGACAAGAAGATGGGCCAGGAAGGCGCCTGGACCGCGGACGTCACGTTCAGCAACGTCCGCGTACCCGGCTCCGCACTCGTCGGCGGGGACGAGGACGCCGGGTACCGCGCCGCGATGACGTCGCTGGCCCGCGGCCGCGTCCACATCGCCGCGCTGGCTGTCGGTGCCGCGCAGCGGGCGCTGGACGAGTCCGTCGCGTATGCCGCTTCGGCGACGCAGGGCGGCCAGCCGATCGGGGATTTCCAGCTGGTGCAAGCGATGCTGGCGGATCAGCAGACCGGGGTGATGGCGGGGCGCGCGCTGGTGCGCGAGACCGCCGCGCGCTATGTGTCCGGCGAGGACCGCCGGATCGGCCCGTCGGCCGCGAAGCTGTACTGCACCGAGATGGCGGGCAAGGCGGCCGACCTCGCGGTGCAGATCCACGGCGGCACCGGGTACATGCGCGACGTGCCGGTCGAGCGGATCTACCGCGACATCCGGCTGCTGCGGCTTTACGAGGGCACCAGCGAAATCCAGCGTCTGATCATCGGCGGCGGCCTCGTCCGTCAGGCGAAGAAGGCGCAGAAATGACCAGCCGCGCGGCTGCCCGGACACGGGAAGCCGCGACCCTCCTGTTCGTCCCGGGCGACCGGCCGGAACGCTTCGGCAAGGCGATGGCCGCCGGGCCGAGCCTGGTCGTGCTCGATCTGGAGGACGCCGTCGCTCCCGGCCGCAAGGAGTACGCGCGGGAACAAGCCGTCGCGTGGCTCGAGGAGAACCCCGAGTGCGCGGTGCGGGTAAACGCCGCCGGCACCGCCTGGCACGACGAAGACCTCGCTGTGCTCAGGCGGCGCCGGTGCACCGTGATGCTGCCGAAGGCCGAACCGGCGACGACGCGCGCCGCGGCTGAACAGCTCGGGGTCCTGCCGGTCGTGATCGCGTTGGTCGAAACCTCACGCGGCGTCCTGGACGCGCGGGAGACCGCGACCGTCCCGAACGTGCAGCGCCTCGCGTTCGGCAGCTTCGACCTGGCCGCGGAACTCGGTGCTGATCCGGCCGACCGGGACGCGTTCGTCGCCGCGCGGGGCGCGCTCGTGCTCGCCTCCGCCGCGGCAGGGCTGCCCGGGCCGATCGACGGCGTCACGGCGGACCTGGACAACGAGCTTCACCTCACCGACGAAGTCCACTACGCACGACGGCTCGGGTTCGCCGGAAAGCTGTGCGTGCACCCGAAACAGGTACCCGTCGCCGGTGCGGCGCTGCGCCCGACGCGCGAAGAAGTCCGCTGGGCGCAATCGATCCTCGACGCCGGCGCGGACGGCGCGGTCGCAGTGAACGGGCAGATGGTCGACAAGCCGGTGCTGGAGCGCGCCCAGCGCGTCCTCCGGCAGGCACGAGAAGGGAACGGGCAGGTGTCGAATTCCTGATGACGCTCACCGACGACGAACAGCAGATGGTCGCCCTGGTCGCGGAGTTCGTGGACGAACGGGTCCGGCCCCGGGTCCGCGAATTCGAAGCCGACGACATCTATCCGGCCGAGTTCATCGACGAGATGAAGAAACTCGGCTTCTTCGGCCTGCTCGTCCCGGCCGAATACGGCGGGGTTGACGTCAGCACCGCCTGCTTCGCCCGCGTCACCGAAGAACTCGCGCGCGGCTGGATGAGCCTGGCCGGAGCGATCGGCGGGCACTCCGTCATCACGTACTTGATCAAGACGTTCGGCACGCCGGAGCAGCGCGAGAAGTACCTGCCTGCCATGGCAGAAGGCCGCATCCGCGCGACGATGGCGCTGACCGAGCCCGGCGGCGGCAGCGACCTGCAGGCCATGCGCACCCAGGCGGTGCCGGGCGACGAGGGCTACACCATCACCGGTTCGAAGACCTGGATCTCGAACGCCGCGCACTCCGGCTTGATCGGCCTGCTGTGCATCACCGACCGCGACGCCTCCCCCGCCCATCGCGGGATGAGCGTCCTGTTGGTGGAACCCGGCGACGGCCTGACCATCTCCAAGAAGCTCCCGAAACTCGGCTACCGCGGCGTCGAAGCCTGCGAACTGGTCTTCGACGGCCAGAAGGTGCCCGCCGACGCCGTCCTCGGCGGGACGCCGAACCTGGGCTGGTCGCACATGATGCGCGGGCTCGAGGTCGGCCGGATCCAGGTCGCCTCCCGTGCGCTGGGTGTCGGCCAGGCCGCGCTGAATGACGCCGTCCGCTACGCCCAGGAGCGCGAATCGTTCGGCAAGCCGATCTGGAAACACCAGTCCGTCGGCAACCTCCTCGCCGACATGGCCACCAAAATGCGCGCCGCCCGGTTGCTCACCTTGGACGCCGCGGAGAAGCTCGACGCGGGCGAACGCGCCGACATGGAAGCCGGGATGGCGAAACTGTTCGCGTCGGAAACCGCGATGCAGGTCGCGCTCGACGCCATCCGCGTCCACGGCGGCTACGGCTACTCCAGGGAATACGACGTCGAACGCTACTTCCGCGACGCGCCGCTGATGATCGTCGGCGAGGGAACGAACGAGATCCAGCGCAACGTCATCGCCGCCCAGCTCGTCGCCCGCAACAAGATCTGAGGGAACGCCATGACTCTGCTCACCGGCCGGACCGCTGTCGTCACCGGCGGCGCGCAAGGCATCGGACTCGCCATCGCCCAGTTGTTCGTCGCGAACGGAGCCCGGGTGGTGCTCGGCGACATCGACGGCGCGGCTGCCGTGAAAGCGGCCGAGAGCTTGGACGGGGAAGCTGTCGGCGTCGCCTGCGACGTCACCAAGGCGTCCGATGTGGACGCTCTGCTCGCCGCTGCGGCCGAGTCGTTCTCGCCGGTGGACGTGTTCGTCAACAACGCGGGCATCACCCGCGACGCGACGATGCGGACCATGACCGAGGACGAGTTCGACCAGGTCGTTTCCGTGCACCTCAAGGGAACCTGGAACGGCACCCGCAAGGCCGCCGCGATCATGCGCGAACGCAAGAGCGGCGCGATCGTGAACCTGTCGTCGCTCTCGGGCAAGGTCGGCATGGTCGGGCAGACGAACTACTCCGCGGCCAAGGCCGGGATCGTCGGGCTGACCAAGGCCGCGGCCAAGGAGATGGCGCACCACGGCGTCCGGGTGAACGCGATCCAGCCGGGCCTGATCCGCACCGCGATGACCGAGGCCATGCCGCAGAAGGCGTGGGACCAGAAGATGGCCGAGATCCCGATGCGCCGTGCGGGCGAGGTCGGGGAAATCGCCTCGGTGGCCCTGTTTCTCGCGTCCGACCTCTCGTCGTACATGACCGGCACCGTGCTCGAGGTGACCGGCGGACGGTTCATGTGACCGGCTGGGAACCGCACGCCGTCACGGCCGCGGAGCTGGTGGACCCGGCCCCGGTCGCGGCGCTGGCCGCGCTCTTCGACAACGGGCTGCCCGCGCCGCGGCCGGGCGACGACCTGCCGCCGCTGTGGCACTGGGTCGCCCTCCCCCGCTGGCCGGTCTCCTCCGAACTCGGCCCCGACGGGCACCCGGCGCGCGGCACCTTCCTGCCGCCGATCGACCTGCCACGCCGGATGTTCGCCGGTGGCGAGGTGCGCGTGCACCGGCCGCCGAAGGTCGGCGAGACGGTGACCCGGCGGTCCATTGTGGACTCGGTGACGGAGAAATCCGGCCGCTCCGGGCAGCTGGTGATCGTCGTGGTGCGGACCGTGCTGTCCGGTGTGGACGGTTCGCCGCTCGTCGAGGAACGGCAGGATCTCATCTACCGCGAAGCGGGCGCTGTCACTTCCGAAGCGGCACCGGTGGAGCCTGCCGATCTGGTCGGAGGGCCGTTCCGCCGCAGCGAAGACGGCTGGGACTTCGCCACCGATCCGACACTGCTGATGCGCTTCTCCGCGGCCACCGCGAACGCACACCGCATCCACTACGACTGGCCGTACGCGACGCGCGTCGAGGGCTATCCCGGCCTGGTCGTGCACGGGCCGTTGATGTCGCTCGCCCTGGCCGAGGTGCTGCGCCTGGACTCCCCCGGCGCGCGAGTGACCCGGCTGGCGCACCGCAACCTGGCCCCGCTGTTCTGCGGCCAGCCGGCGAAGCTGCGCACCGAACCCCGCCCCGGCGGCGCGACCCTGACCCTCGCCCATGCCGCCGGACCGCGCACCAGCGTCGAAGCCGATTTCTCCGAGGAAGGCACTCCCCATGCGTGACGCCGTCATCTGCGAACCTGTCCGCACCCCGATCGGCCGTTTCGGCGGTTCGCTGAAGAGCGTGCCCGCCGCCGACCTCGGCACGGTCGCGCTGAAGGGCCTGTTGGAGCGCACCGGCCTGCCCGCCGACGCGATCGACGACGTGATCCTCGGCCACTGCTACCCCAGCGCCGAAGCACCGGCGATCGGCCGCGTCGTCGCGCTCGACGCCGGGCTGCCGGTCACCGTGCCCGGCATGCAGGTCGACCGGCGCTGCGGTTCCGGGCTGCAATCGGTGCTGCTGGCCGCGCTGCAGGTCCAGGCGGGCGCGAGCGACCTGATCGTCGCGGGCGGTGCGGAAAGCATGTCCAACACCGTCTTTTACGCCAACGACGTGCGCTGGGGCGCCACCGGCGCGGGCGTGATGCTGCACGATTCGCTCACCCGCGGACGGCAGACTCCCGGCGGCAAGCACTACCCGGTGCCCGGCGGGATGCTGGAGACCGCGGAGAACCTGCGGCGGCAGTACGGCATCACGCGCGAGGAACAGGACCGCCTCGCGGCCGCCTCGCATCAGCGGGCCGTCGCCGCCCAGCAGTCCGGGGTGTTCGCCGAGGAGATCATCCCGGTGCCGGTGGAGACGCGGAAGGGGACTGTCGTCGTGGACACCGACGAGCACCCGCGTCCCGACACCACCGTCGAAACGCTCGCCAAGCTGCGGCCGGTGCTGGGCAAACAGGATCCGGACGCCACCGTTACCGCGGGCAACGCGAGCGGCCAGAACGACGCCGCCGCGGTGTGCGTCGTGACCACCCGCGAACGCGCCGCGGAACTGGGCCTGCGCCCGCTCGTCCGGCTGGTGTCCCACGGCGTGGCCGGGGTCGAGCCGAAGGTGATGGGCATCGGGCCGGTTCCCGCCTCCGCGCTCGCGCTGGAACGCGCCGGGCTGAAGATGTCCGACATCGACCTGATCGAACTCAACGAGGCGTTCGCCGCGCAGGCACTGGCCTGCACCCGCGAATGGGGCTTCGGCGAGAAGGATTTCGACCGGCTCAACGTGCACGGCTCCGGCATCTCGCTCGGCCACCCGGTCGGCGCGACCGGCACCCGGATCCTCGCGACCATGGCGCGGGAAATGCAGCGCCGCGAAGCCCGGTACGGGCTTGAGACCATGTGCATCGGCGGCGGGCAGGGCCTGGCCGCGGTGTTCGAGCGGGTGCCGGCGTGACCCGCGTCTTCGGCTCGGCCGACGAGGTCCGGGCCGCGCTCGGCGAGGAGATCGGGCCGACTGACTGGTTCGCCGTCGACCAGGCCCGGATCGACGCGTTCGCCGACGCCACCGGTGACCGCCAGTGGATCCACACCGATCCCGAGCGGGCCGCGAACGGGCCCTTCGGGTCGACGATCGCGCACGGCTTCCTCACGCTGTCGCTGCTCCCGTACTTCGGCGCGCAGCTGGTCCGGCTCGATTTCGGTTCCGCGCGGATCAACTACGGGCTGGGCAAGGTCCGGTTCCCGGCACCGGTCCCGGTCGGCTCGCGGCTGCGTGCGACCGCGACGTTCGCCGACCTCCAGCCCAGCAACTCCGGGGTCACGGTGACCACGCGGTATGTAGTGGAGCTGGAAGGCGCGGCGAAACCGGCTTGTGTCGCCGAAACCTTGGTGGTCGTGGCCTGATGACCGACTTCTGCCGTCTCGACGAAGCCGTCGCCCGCCATGTCCGCGAGGGCGACGCGCTGCACGTCATCCTCGGGCACAGCCGCTGGAGCGCGCTCGTGCGGGAGATCGCGCGGCAGCACTGGCACCGGCCGTCGCGGTTCACGCTGATCATGGCCAGCCTGTCGTCGCTCGGCGCGGCGCTGTTCCGCTCCGGCTGCCTGGAAAAGGTCGTGACCGTCTACTCGGGCGACTCGTTTCCCGTGTTCACGCCGAATCCGGTGTTCCAGCAGTCCTATTCGGACGGTTCGGTCGAGGTCGAGAACTGGTCGTTCCTGACCTACATCCAGGGGTTGCGCGCCGCCGCGACCGGCGTGCCCGCGGTGGTCACCGGCTCGGTACGCGATTCGTCGATGACCGGGAACCCCGGCTACGCGGAGGTCGACACGCCGTTCGGCCGCGTCGGACTGGTCGCGCCGATCACCCCGGATGTCGCGATCCTGCACGCCGCGGTCGCGGACCGGCAGGGAAATCTGGCCATCGCGCCGCCGATGTTCGAGGGCTCGATCGGTGCGTTCGCCGCCCGGCGCGGGGTGCTCGCGACGGTCGAGAAGGTGGTCGACGACCTGCGTCCGTGGGCTCCGTTCGTCCGCGTTCCGGCGCACCGCGTGCTCGCCGTGGTGGAGGCTCCCTTCGGCGCGCATCCAGGCGGGGTCTTCCCCGGCACGGAGGGCGCTCGGCTGCCGGTCGACGGCTACGCCGAGGACGTCGAGTTCTGGATCGCCGCGCGGGAAGCGAGCCGTTCGGCGGACTTCGACGACTGGATCCGCGAATGGATCCTTCTCGATCAGGACGCCTACCTGGCGAAACTCGGCAAACCACGGCTCGACGCGCTCACCCGTACGCTCGGGCAGCCCACTCCGCCCACCGGTCGCGGGGAACACACCGGGCCGGCGACCCGGCCCGAACGTGCAGCGACCTGGCTCGCCGCACTGGTCCGGGCGCGGATCGCGGAAACCGGCGCCGACGGCGTGCTGGCCGGAGCCGGGCTGGCGAACCTCGCTGCCTGGGTGGCCGTCGAGCAGGCGAAAGCGGACGGGCACGAGGTCGCGCTGGCGGCCGAACTCGGCCTCTGGGACTACTCCCCCACGCCCGGCGACCCGTTCATCTTCAGCTTCGCCAATTTCCCGTCGTCCTCGATGCTGCTCGACACCGAACAGGCGCTGGGGAATCTCGTGAACGGCCCTGCCACGCGGTCGATCGCCTGCGTCGGGGCCGCGGAAATCGACCGGCAGGGCAACATCAACACAACCCGGATCGAAGGCGGCACGTATCTCGTCGGTTCGGGCGGCGGGAACGACGTCGTGACCAACGCCGACGAGACCTACGTCGTCGGCACGATGAGCCCGCGCCGGTTCATCGAGAAATGCAGCTACGTCACCAGTCCCGGCGCGCGGGTCCGGGCGGTGGTCACCGACCTTGGCGTCCTGACCCGACGCGACGGCGAACTGGTGCTCACCGCGATCGCGCCCGGTCCGGAGCCGCTGGCCGAACGCGTCGAGCACGTCCGGTCGCGCTGCGGCTGGGACCTCGCCGTAGCGGACGACCTGCGCGAACTGCCCGAGGTGACCGCCGACGACGTGCAGCAACTGCGGAAGTACGACCGCGAGGGCCTGTTCCTCAGCGACGGCAGGAAAGGAGCGGCATGAGTCGCTACGCACAGTTCGAGAACCTGCGGGTCGACGGACCGGACGAGGACGGCGTCATCGAACTCGTCCTCGACGCCCCGAACCTCAACGCGGTGAGCGAAGCCGCCCACGGCGAACTCGCCGACATCTGGCGCGAATTCGACCGCGACCCTTCGGTGAAAGCGATCCTGTTGCGCGGCGAGGGCAAGGGCTTCTCCGCGGGCGGGTCCTTCGACCTGGTCGAGAAGCTGGCGAACGACTTCGAGGCCCGCTCGCGCACCATGCGCGAAGCCCGCGATCTGGTCTACGCCGTGATCGACTGCTCGAAGCCGATCGTGTCGGCGATCCACGGCCCGGCCGTAGGCGCCGGACTCGTGGCCGGAGTGCTCGCGGACGTCTCCGTGGTCACCGCCAACGCGAAAATCATCGACGGCCACACCCGGCTCGGCGTCGCGGCGGGCGACCATGCCGCGGTGTGCTGGCCGCTGCTGTGCGGGATGGCCAAAGCCAAGTACTACCTGATGACCTGCCGCCCGCTCAACGGTGCCGAAGCCGAGCGGATCGGCCTGGTGTCCCTGTGCGTTGACGACGACGTCGACCTCCTGCCGACCGCGCGCGAGATCGCGCACGAGCTGGCGTGTGGCGCGCCCACCGCGATCCGCTGGACCAAACAGAGCCTCAACCTCTGGTACCGGCAGCTCGCGGGCGCGATCTTCGACTCCTCACTGGCACTGGAGTTCTACGGCTTCGGCGGCCCCGAGGTCCGCGAAGGCCTCGCCTCGCACCGCGAACGCCGCAAGCCCGACTTCTCCCGGGTGCACGACGCATGAACCCCTCACTGCTGGCCAGACTGCGGGTAGTCGAGCTGTCCGCGTACGTCGCTACGCCGCTGTGCGGACTCACCCTCGCCCAGCTCGGCGCGGACGTCGTGCGGGTCGAACCGCTCGGCGGGGCCGCCGACCGCACGCGCTGGCCGTTGTCCGACGCCGGAACCAGCCTTTACTGGTCCGGGCTGAACAAGGGAAAGCGCGCCGTCGCCGTCGACCTGGAGTCCGAAGTGGACCGTCGCCGGATCGCCGACCTGATCGTCGACGGCGGTCCGTGTGTGGTCGTGACGAACACTTCGCGGCATCCGGACCTCGGGTACGAGGCCTTGCGCGCCCGCCGCCCCGACCTCATCCACGTCCTGCTGGACGGCCGGGCCGACGGCGGCGCGGCGGTCGACTACACCGTGCAGGCCGCGACCGGTTTCCCGCTGCTCACCGGGACGGGCGCCGCGCCGGTCAACCACGTGCTGCCCGCCTGGGACGTCTGCGCCGGGCTGTACCTGGCGGTCGGGCTGCTGGCCGCCGAACGGCACCGGCAGGTCACCGGGCAGGGCCGGTCGATCCGGGTCGCGCTGGAGGACGTCGCGCTCGCCACCGCCGGGAACCTCGGCTATCTCGCCGAAGCCCAGCTGACCGATCACGAGCGCGCCAAGTCCGGCAACGAAATCTACGGCACCTACGGCGACGATTTCGAAACCGCCGACGGTGTCCGGCTGATGATCGTGCTGCTCACCGAACGGCATTGGAACAAAATGCTCGCCGCGACCGGGCTCGCGGACGCGTTCGCCGGGCTGAGCGAAGCGCTGGGGATCTCGTTCGCCACCGAGTCCGACCGGTACCGGCACCGGGACGTCATCTCGCCGCTGCTCGCCCGGTGGTTCGGCCAGACGCCGTACTCCGAAGTGGCAGAAGTGCTTACGCGGCAACGGATTCTGTGGGAACGCTACCGCAGCTTCGCCGAACTCGGCCGTGACGGCGGGGCGGCGCTGCGAAAACTGGCTCTGTTCGGGGAGGTCGACCAGCCGGGTGCCGGGCAGCATTGGGCACCGATGTCGCCGATCCAGGTGGACGGCGAGCGGCTCGGTCCGCAGCCTGCTCCGGAGGTGGGGCAGCACAACGACGAGGTGCTGCGCATGTAGACGGCGCTGCTGACTGGCGTCAGCCATGACCTCCGCCTCCCCTGGTCCCGGGAAAATGCCGTGGATAAACGCGACTCGGTCACGTTTATCCACGGCTGAAGCGGCAACCCCGTCCGGTGACCGCACCCCCGACGAGGAGACCGGACATGACCGCACCCGGGCCCGAGCCGGACGACGTGCCGGGTCTCGAACCGGGCGGTTCCGTGCCGCCCGGCGACACTCCGCCCGACGCCGGGCAGACCTCGGGACTCTCCCATCCGCAACCGATGCCGTCGCGCGCGCTGCCTGCCCGATGGCTTGTCGCCGTCGCGATCCTCGTGCTCGTCGTGGCGGCGTTCTTCGTCGTCCGCGCTCTCGACTGGTTCTAGCCGAGCCGTTTGCGAGCGATCTCCGCCGGGAATTCGCGCCGCGAGGTGATCGACGTGGTGCGAACCGAGGTGCCGGCGCGGATGGACCGGCTGCCCTGGTCGTCGTGGCATTGGCTGATGCTCGTCGGGCTGGGCACAGTGTGGATCCTCGACGGGCTCGAGGTGACCATCGTCAGCGCGCTGTCGGACCGGCTGACCGAACCCGGCAGCGGCCTGGTCCTGTCCGCGACCGAGGTCGGCCTGGCGACCTCGTGCTACGTCACCGGCGCGGTCTGCGGTTCGCTGGTCTTCGGCTACCTGACCGACCGCTGGGGCCGGAAACGCCTGTTCCTGCTGACCCTCGGGCTCTACCTGCTGGCCACGGTCTTGACCGCGTTCTCCTTCGCCCCCTGGTGGTTCTTCGTCATGCGGTTCCTCACCGGAGCCGGTATCGGCGGCGAGTACGCGGCGATCAACTCCGCGATCGACGAACTCGTTCCCGCCCGCTGGCGCGCGACAGTCAGCCTGTCCGTCAACGGCTCGTACTGGTTCGGCGCGGCCGGCGGAGCGGCGCTCAGCCTGGTCCTGCTCGACGTCGGCCTGATCCCGGCCTGGCTGGGCTGGCGGCTGGCCTTCGGACTGGGCGCGGTGCTCGGCCTGTTCATCCTGATCGTCCGCCGGACTGTCCCGGAGAGCCCGCGCTGGCTGTTCACGCACGGCCGCGCCGACGAGGCCGATCGAGTCGTCACCGGCATCGAAGAACGCGTCAAGGAAGCGACCGGCCGGCAACTCGAACCGGTCGACGACGCCATCGAGGTCGAGGAACGCGCTCGAACCAGCCTGACCGAGGTCGCGGCGACCCTCGTGCGCGGCTATCCGAGGAGGACGCTGCTCGGGCTCGCGCTGTTCGTCGGGCAAGCTTTCCTGTACAACGCCGTCTACTTCACCCAAGGCCTGGTGCTCAGCCGGTTCTTCGGCATCTCCAGCGGCTCCGTCGGGCTTTACCTCGTCCCGCTCGCACTGGGCAGCTTCGCCGGTCCGCTGATCCTCGCGCGGTTTTTCGACTCGATCGGCCGCCGCCCGATGATCGTCACCAGCTACCTGGGCTCGGGTGTTCTGCTCGTCGGGACCGGGCTGCTGTTCCAAGCCGGAGTGCTGTCCGCGTTCACCTTGACGATCGCCTGGTGCGCGGTGTTTTTCCTCGCTTCGGCTGGGGCCAGTTCCGCGTACCTCACGGTGTCGGAGATCTTCCCGCTTGAGGTGCGGGCGTTGGCGATCGCCATCTTCTACTCCGTCGGCACCGGCCTCGGCGGGATCGTCGGGCCGGTGCTGTTCGGCAGCCTGGTGGAAACCGGCGTCGTCGGCAACGTCGCGTTCGGGTATTACCTGGGCGCGGGCATGATGATCGCCGGCGGCCTGGCCGAGGCGGTTCTGGGGATTCAAGCTGAACGACGCTCGCTCGAATCGGTCGCCGAACCACTGTCGGCGAAGGCAGCGGCGAGATGAGTGTCCCAGCCCGCCGGGTCGCGGGCACGAACCGCCATCGACGCCGGGAAGCCGCCGACGTGGTGCCGTGGTCGCTTCGGGTCGCGGCGGCGGCCAGCTGGCGGTTCCTGGTCGTGCTGACCGTGCTCGGGGTCATTGCGTGGACACTCGGCTATCTCGCGCAGGTCACCGTCCCGATCGGGATCGCGCTGCTCCTGTCGGCGTTGTTCGCACCGCTGGTGGAGCGGCTGGTGCGCTGGCACGTGCCGCGCGCGCTGGCCACGCTCGTCGCGATCGTCGTCGGGCTCGCCGTCCTCGGCGGGGTTCTCGCGCTGGTGATCACCACGGTCACCGCGAGCCTGCCGCAACTGGGCAGCCAGGTCGGAGCCAGTCTCGCGCGCATCAACGACTGGCTTCAGCACGGTCCGCTCCACCTGCCGCAGGTGCAGCAGCTCCTCGACAAAGCGGTCAGCGCGATCCAGGGCAACACCGCCGAACTCACCACCCGGGTGCTCTCCACCGCGGCGACCGTCGGCGGCGTGCTGACCGAGATGCTGCTGACGCTGTTCGTGCTCGTTTTCTTCCTCTACAGCGGCAACCAGGTGTGGCACTTCCTGCTGCGGATCGTGCCCGCCACCCTCCGCGACGAGATCGACGTCGCCGGTCGCCGCGGGTTCGCTTCGCTGGTCAGCTACGTGCGTGCGACCGTGGCCGTGGCCTGCGTCGACGCGGTGTGCATCGGCGTCGGGATCTGGCTGGTCGGGGTCCCGCTCGCGGTGCCGCTGGCGGCGCTGATCTTCATCGGCGCGTTCGTGCCGATCATCGGCGCGGTGGTGACCGGTGCGGTCGCCGTGCTGATCGCACTGGTCGCGAACGGATTCGTCTCGGCGGGCATCGTGCTCGCGATCGTCGTCGCGGTGATGCAGCTGGAAAGCCATGTGCTGCAGCCGCTCCTGCTCGGGCGCGCGGTCCGGCTGCATCCGCTTGCCGTGGTCCTCGGCATCGCACTCGGCCTGGAAGTCGCCGGGATCGTCGGGGCCCTGCTCGCGGTGCCGATCCTCGCTGTCGCGAAAGCGGCGTTCGGGTCCCTGCTGCGCGACCCGCATCTGGACCCGGTCGACATCGACCCGCTGCGCCCCGCCAACGCCCGCGCCGCCGGACGATCAAGGGTTTCGGCCGTGCGGAGGCGGGTAACCGCACGTCGGAGGGACTCTGATGACGAGCTTGATCACTGACAACGCCGATGGCGCGGCACCGCGGCGAGGACCGCTCGAACGCGGTTTTCCGCTACCCCGTTCCGCGCCGCCGACTGTGTCCTCGACGCTGCACCGGCTTTCCTCGATGGCGTCATTGCGCGCGTGGGAACAACGCTCGACTCCCGCATTGATGCACCAAGCGATTCTGGACGGCGTGGGCGCTCGCCACGCCGCCGAAGCGGCTCACCTGAGCGTCGAGGAAGCACACGTGCGGTGGGGCGCTTGGGCGGCCAAACGACTGGCCCCGCAGTATCCCGGGATCGCGGCGGAACTGCCGGTACAGCAATTCCTCAAGGTGCACGCGGCTTTCGCAGCGGCTCTCGCGGGCGAAGAGACCTTAACCGCGTAGGTCCGCTTCCAGGGCGGTTGCCGTCGCGCGCAGTGCCGCGACCTGTTCCGGCGGCAGCTCGGCGAGCAGGAGCAGACCGGCCGTCGTCTGATGGACCGGGAAACCATCCCTTCGCGGGAACCCACGCGCAGCGCCTGCGAGCATTCGACGCTCGCGATGAACCGGGCGGTGTCCCCGGTCCGGACGGTCAGGTTCACCGACTCGTCCAGCAGATCGACCAGCCTCCGCAGGTGCGGCAAGGCCGCCGCGCGCAGCTTCGACGCGGCCGACTGCGAGTGCGCGGCCAGCTCCAGCACCGGGCCCACCTGGTAGGCCCGGTTGGCGTCCTGGACAGCGAAATCGCGGTACACGAGCATCGCGAGCCCGAACGTGTCGCCGCGGATGTCCGCAACGGCAAAGTGTCCACGCGGGACGAGACCGGTACGACTGGTGCCGCGGCAGCGGCATTCCCGCGTTATGGCAATGGCTCCCGACTCTGTCACGGAGCGGCGGGGTTGTCGGAAGTCCTGTCGTTGCTGTCCTCCGCCGGCAGCCAACCCGACGATGCCGCGCTGCGAAGGAATCTCGTCGGGTCGGCGATCGATGCGTCTCCAGACGACGGGCCTTGGCCGGACGGATGCGGGCTGTTGCTGGGGTGGCCATCGCGGCGTTGAGGCTTGCTGAGCCGGCGATACCATCGCCATTGTGGTGGGCCAACCGCTGCGAGGCAGGTCCGGTCAAGGTGAATGAAAGGTCCGCGGTGAGCGGCAAGCACGTGCTCGTGGTGTCGAACGCCGTCAAGGCGTTCGGCGATCTCGTCATCCTCGACGACGTCAGTTTCGGGATTCGGCGAGGAGAGGCCGTCGGGGTCGTCGGGACCAACGGCTCCGGAAAATCGACCCTCCTCAAATGCGTCGTGGGCGTGGAGGAGCTCGATTCCGGCGAGGTCATGCTCAACGGATCCCCGCTGGAGGAATCCAGTCCGGCCACGCGGCGGGACATCGCGTGCCTGCTCGACGACATCGATTTCTTCCCGGACCTGTCCGTGATCGAACATCTGAGGTTGTGCGCTTGGGCGCATGGAATGGAATCGCCCGAAGAATCGGCCCTGGCGGTGGTGGACGAGGTAGGACTCTCAGCGGCGAAGGACCAGCTGCCGGCGACCTTGTCCACCGGGCAGCGGCATCGTCTCGGGCTCGCCTCGTGCTTCGTCCGTCCACGCCGGGTGGTGATCCTGGACGAGCCGGAGCAACGGCTCGACTCCGCAGGGATCCAGTGGCTCACGGAAAAGCTCATCGAGGAGAAGAAAGCCGGCCGGGGACTGCTCATCGCCTCGCACAACGGGCCGTTGCTGGACACCGTGGCGGACACCGTCGTGAAGGTCGGTGCTTAGTGCTCCAGCAAGAAGCGGCGACCGTGCCCTCGGCACAACAGGCCAAGCGATTGGTCCGCTCCTGCCGATCGAGACGCACGCCAATCCGTGAACGGGTCGCTGACCTGATGCTCGCGGCCATGTACACGGCGATGATCGCAGGGCTTGCCGCCGGGGCCGCTCAGCTCGGCTTCGAACGCGCGGCGACCATGAACAGCAGCGTCGCGTCGACGGTATTGCGTCAGTGGGTCGTGTCGATCGGCGTGTTGATGGCCGCCATCGCGTGCGCGAAAGCCGCACTGCGTTTCGGACCGGTTCTGGTTCAGGGGCCCGCGCAGTCGTGGCTGCTCAGCAGCCCGGTTGACCGGCGCGGGCTCCTCGGCGGACGGTTCGCGATCGTCCTCTCGTCCGGCGCGGTCGCCGGCGCTCTGCTCGCCCTGCTCGCGATGATCGCCGGCGGCGGAACCGCTCCGTTGGTGCCTGGCGCGCTCGCCGTCGGTGCGGCACTGGGCTGTGCGGCCGCGTCGGCGACGGTGGCCGTCCAAGCGAATGTCCGCATCCGTCCGGTGCAGGCAGCGCTGAACCTCGCGCTCGGACTTTGCCTCGCCTCGATAGTGGCAGTGCTGGTCCTACGCCCGGCGACTCCTCCGGCAGCGGCTCAGCTGATGACGGACCGAGGCGTCGTCGCGGCAGGCGTGGCTGTCTTCGTCGCGGCCGTGCTCACTTGGTTTGCCCAAGCACGCCTTGCGAAGCTCTGCAGGGCAAAGCTCTCGGTTGGCGCGAACATCGCGCAGGCGGCTTCGGTCGCGACGACCTTTCTCGAGCCCACGATCCTGTGGGGTGCGCTCCTGGCCGAGCACGCCCGACGGGTCGGGCGCGTCCGCTCCGCGCCATTGCGGGGCACCCGGATAGCGGCGCTCGCGCGAGCCGACTTCGTGCGCGTTCGAAGGACTTGGTCCGGGCTGGCGGTGTGGGCCGGGCTGCTGCCTCTGCCGTATCTGGCGGAAGCGATCGTGACTCCGGTCGCGCTCCCCGCCGTGCACGTGATCACGGCGTTCCTCGCCGCGGACCGGCTCGCCGGCGGGTTGCGGATCATCAGCCGCTCACCCGCGCTCAGGCGGATGCTCGGAGGCAGCGACCGGCAACTGACCCTCGCGCACCTGGTGCTGCCGGCTACCGGCGCGGTCGTGTGGTGTGCGGCGACAGCACCGGCGTTGCCCAACGCGGCCCTTCTGGTCTGCGTGTTGTCCGCGATCGGAGCCGTTCTCGTCATTTACCGGATGGCGACGCGCCCCCCGATCGAGTACGCGACTCCCACGCTTGAACTCGGCTTCGGCACCGGTGGCGTGCCTATCTGGCTGTCGATCCAACTCAGCCGGGGCCCCGCCCTCTTGCTGGCGCTCGCGTGGGCGCAAACCGCCCTCGCCGGTTGATCCTCGGGGCTCTTGCCGATTCAGGATTTCGGGCCAGGTCGCGCATCTCCGGTCTTCAGCGCTCTTGAACCGCCCGGACAGCCAGCGGTCGCTGCCCAGGCAGGTGTTTCGCGCACGCCCGCGCGTTGGGCTCCGCCACGATCGCCGACTCGGTGTTGCCCGGCGGATAAACCCGCAACCCATAGACCGGACGGGGCGCGCAGCTCGCGGGATCGTAAACGTCGACGTCGACCTGGTCGACCCACGCCGTGGCGGACTGGCCGGGCGCCAACGTCAGCCTCGGCGCCACCCCAGGTTCGCGTACCGCGGCATCGCCCACCTGGTGCCGGTCCGGGCCTGCGACGTAGGAAACCCCGGGGTGACCGGCCAAGGCGCAGGCGTCGCGGCCGGAGTTGGTGAAGACGATCGGCACGTAGTAGTGCCCGGCCGCCCCCTCTCCCCGGCCGAGGGTGACGTGCAATCCGCTGGTCCGGCACGACGCCGTGAGCGCGGAAGCTGGCTGGGCCGCACCGGTCGCGCCGGCGAGTGCGGCCACGACGCCGCCGATTACGAGGTACCGGGCCGAGATCACTGTCGTTCTCCCGTCGTCCGAGATTCCGCTGATGCTTCATCGTGGCAACGGCCGCCCGGCCGTTCGAGAGGCCAAGGACCCTCGTTGAGTCACTGCCTCCTACCGGCAAGGGCTCACCCCGCCGAAAACCCCGCCTTCTGCGGCTGTGCACGAAGGAATCCGCACCCATCCCGCCCTTGCCGCGATAGGCAACAATTTCTAGGGCATATTCTGCGGCGGAGGGGCGGCCCGATGACGGTGCGAGTCTTGCTGGTCGAGGACGACGCCCTGATCAGCGAAGCGCTTTCCCTCGCGCTCGCCGACCAGGGCTGCGCGGTGACGCAGGCCGCGTCCGGTGAAGAAGCGTTGCGGATGCTCGATTCCACGAGGGTGGACGTGGTTCTGCTCGACCTGATGCTGCCCGGAATAGGCGGGCTCGCGGTCTGCCACGAGTTGCGCGTGCGCGGCGATTTGCCGGTCATCATCATCACCGCCCGTGCCGACAGCCAGGACGTTATCGCGGGTTTGGAAGCCGGTGCCGACGACTACGTGACCAAGCCGTTGGTCGCCGGTGAGCTGGCGGCCCGGATCCGCGCGTTGCTGCGCCGGGCAGCGCCGGTCCGGCGGTGCTGCCTCCAGGTCGGCGATCTGCTGTTGAGCACGCACGACGAGACCGTTTCCCGCAACGGGTGCCCGATTCGCCTCACCCGCACCGAATTCCGGCTGCTGGCCGAGCTGGCGGCCGCCGACGGCGAGGTCGTCACCCGGGAACAGTTGCTGCACCGGATCTGGGGCCGCGACTACTTCGGCGGCACGCGGCTGCTCGACGTGCACATCAGGCGGTTGCGGCGCAAGGTCGAGCCGGATCCCGACTGCCCGCGCCTGGTGCTGACCGTCCGGGGAATCGGCTACCGCGCCGAGCCCCGCCCGTGAGCCCGGCTTCGATGTCCCGGCTTTCCTTGCGCTGCAGGGTTTCCGCGGCGTTCGGGCTCGGCCTGCTGGTGGTGGTCAGTGCACTGTCGGCGGCGACCTGGCACCTTGCCACCGGGTACCTGATCACCCAGCGCCAGCAGAGCGCCGACCGCCATTCGCGGGTGAACGCGCGGCTCGTCGACAACGAGGTCCAGACCCAGTCCGACGGCCTCGGCGAACTGCTGTCCGGCCTCGCCGCCGGGCCGAATTCGACGATCCTCGTTTCCCTGCCCGGCGGCTGGCGCACCGCCGGGCGCCCGGTCCGGCCCGAGACGCTCCCGGCCGGCCTGCTGTCGCGGGCCCGCTCCGGTGCGCCCGCGCACGAACGCTTCACCGCCAACGGAATCCCGGTCCTCGCGGTCGCCCAGCCCCTCGCCGGCGCGAACGGCTTCTACGTCGAGCTTCATCCGTTGATAGGGCTCGAACGGACCTTCCAGCACCTGCGCATGATCCTCGTCTCGGGCACTGTGGCGTGCGGGCTGTTCGGCGTCGCCGTCGGCGCGTGGACGGCCCGGCGCGCGCTCCGTCCGCTCGCCGCGTTCACCGAGACCGCCGCGCGAATCGCCCGCGGTGATCTCCGCGCCCGGCTCCCCGAACAAGCCGGGCCGGACCTCGCTCCCCTAGCCACGACCTTCAACGCGACGGCCGACGCCCTGGAACAACGCGTCCGCCGCGACGCCCGGTTCGCCGCCGACGTGAGCCACGAACTTCGTTCCCCGCTTACGACAATGACCAACGTCGCGGAAGTCCTCGAACGCCGCCGCGACGCCATGCCCGCACCCGCGCAGAAAGCGCTGGCGCTCCTGCTGGCCGAACTGCACCGGTTCCGCGGCATGGTTCTCGACCTCCTGGAGATCTCGGCGGTCGACCAGGCCGACAACGGCGAGGAACGCGAACTGGTGGATCTCGGCCCGCTCGTCCGCAGCGCAGTCGGGAACAGCCCCGCCTCGCGCCCCGCGCTGGACCTTCCCTCGGAGCCCCTGCTGGTCACCGCCGACCGGCGCCGCCTCGACCGGGTACTGGCGAACCTGCTCGACAACGCGGCCCGCTACGGCGGCGGTGCCGTGCGAGTGGCCGCGCACGCGCGAAACGGCGTCGTGCGCCTCGAGGTGGACGACGCCGGCGACGGGGTTCCCGCCGAACTCCGGGAACGCATTTTCGAGCGGTTTTCCCGCGGAGTGCACGCCGGGCGGCGGGATCCCGACTCGGGAACCGGGCTGGGATTGGCGATCGTCGCCGACCACGTGCACCGCCACCACGGCCGAGTCTGGGCGGAGGGACGGCCGGGCGGAGGGGCGCGGTTCGTCGTCGAACTTCCCGAAGCGCACGGCTGACCTGAGCACGCAGCGATCGGAAGCAACTCCCGGGGCACAGACGATATCCACACCGGCGAGCGCTCGACTGAGTGGCCGCACGTGATGTGCCAGTCATCTGAAGCCCACGTTGCCCGGGCCGCTTGTTCTGCCGTTCGGAGGTGTCGCGACCGGGAGCCCGGCTGGATACTGCGATACGGGGAGTCGCTAATCAGCGACCAGGAGTGATACCTCATGAAAAGGAATTGCCTCCGTACGGTGTTCGCGATCGCGGTCCTTGTCCTCGGTGCCAGTCCACCGGCGGCGGCCGCCGGTCATTCCCGGCAGCAGCTCGCCGCGGGCGATTGGCCGACCTATCACCACGACAACGCCCGCACCGGCGAAGCGGCCGATCTCGCTCCGCTGGGCACCCTCGGCACGGCCTGGCAGGCCACTTTGGACGGTGCGGTGTACGGACAGCCGCTGGTGGTCGGCGGTCAGATCCTTGCTGCCACTGAGAATGACACCGTCTATGCGCTCGACCCGGCGACCGGCGCGGTCCGCTGGTCGGCGCATGTCGGCGAACCGGCGAGAAGAGCGGAACTGCCGTGCGGGAACATCGACCCGCTCGGCATCACCGGCACCATGGCCTACGACCAGGCCACGTCACGGGTTTTCGCGCTGGCCGAGCTCACCGGCGGGCAGCACGTGCTGGTCGGGGTGAACGTCACTACCGGCGCGGTGGAGGTGCGCACCGAGCTGGAACCGCCTAAAGGGGATCGGCTGGCCCACCAGCAGCGAGCGGCGCTGACCGTGTTCGGCGACCGGGTTTACGTGGCCTACGGCGGGCTGGCCGGGGACTGCGCGAACTACATCGGTTCGGTGGTGTCGGCGACCACCGCGGGGACCGACCCGCTCAGTTACAGCGTGCCGACCACCAGGGAAGCCGGGATCTGGGCGCCGGGCGGCGGCGTCGTCGACGGGCAGCGGCTGCTCTACGCGGTGGGCAACGGCGAATCCACCACGGGCTACGACGACAGCGATTCCGTACTGGCCTTGTCGCCCACGCTGCAACGGGTGGATCTGTTCGCCCCGGACACCTGGGCCGACGACAACGCGCAAGACCTCGATCTCGGTTCGTCCAGCCCGACGCTGCTCGGCGATCATGTCATCGCGGTCGGCAAACGGGGAACCGGATACGTGCTGCACCACGACAATCTCGGCGGAATCGGCGGGCAGCAGGCCAAAGCGGAGATCTGCCAGTCCTTCGGCGGCAGCTCGACCAGCGGCGACACCGCGTACCTGCCCTGCAACGACGGTCCGCGCGCGGTCCGCATCGCCGCGGACGGCACCCCCACCGTGGCGTGGCATGCCGACGGGACCGCGAACGGCTCGCCGACCGTAGGCGGCGGCGCGGTGTGGGTGGTGGACTGGAACGACGGCGTGCTGTACGCGCTGTCACCGGCTGACGGGACAGTACTGGCTCAGCTGGACATCGGCGCTCTTCCGCATTTCGCCTCCCCCACTTTGTCCGGCGATCACGCCTACGTGGGCACGATGACCGGCGTGGTGGCGGTCTCCGGTGCCTGACTGAACTGCGCGCATCGGGGCACGGAAGAACCCAGTCCCGACAGCACAAATCCCCGGGTTGCCGTTTCCGGCGGCCCGGGGATTTGTGTGCTGACAAGGATTCGAGCCCGCTAGCTGCGATTCATGGACAGGTTCCGGATTTCGAAAGAGTGGTTGAAACAGGCCACGCGATCAGTACGGGGTTCCGCCGCCGTCTGCGTTGACTGCCTGGCCGCGAATGGCGAACGCGTTCTCGGAGAGGAGGAACGAGATGACCCGGGCGACCTCGGCGAGGTCGAGATGCCGTCCGGCCTGCTCGGTGATCATGGCGTCGAAGATGTCGCCGGCGGGTTCGTGGATGCGGTCGGAATAGGCGTCGGCCACCTGGCGGAGCATCGCGGTCGGCAAGCCTCCGGGGCAGACGCAGTTGACGTTGATGTCGGCGTGGGCCAGCGCCGCCGACATCATCCTGGTTTCGTTGATGAGCGCGGCTTTGCTCGCGCTGTAGGCGAGCGATTGGGCGTGGCCGACCTTTCCCGCCTCGGACGCGACGTTGACGATCGCGCCGGGCCTGCCGTCCGCGATGAGATGCTCTGCCACCAGCCGGGAGAGTTCGTACGGCCCCACGACGTTGACCGCGATCTGTTCCTCCCAGTCCGGCCGCGGAATCCGCAGGGGGTCGGAATGGCGGACGATTCCGGCGACGTTGGCCAGCCCGTCGACGCCCGAGAAGTGCGAAATGGCTTCGGCTGCCGCGGTTTCGATGCTCTCGGGCGAGCTCAGGTCGACGACGAACGGCGCTGCTCCCCGTGCTTGCCCGCCGAGTTCGCGCGCCGTGGCGGAAACAGCGTCGCCTCGGACGTCCAGCAGCGCGACGCGAGCGCCTTCCGCGAGCAGCAGCTCCGCGGTCGCTCGTCCCAGGCCGCCGGCCGCGCCGGTGACGATGAAGCGCTTGCCCGCGTGAACGGGAAACACCTCCGGTTTCCGGACCGGCAACGTCCGGGTCGCCGTGGTCTTGATGTGCATGATGGGTTTTCTCCTTGCTGGCTGGCAGGATTCGCCTATTCCGCGGAAACCGCCGGTGTTTCGGCAGCGGCTCGCGGGGAAGAGCGCCGCTGCAGCCCGTTGAAGACCAGGTTGAGGACCACTGCCACGACTGCGGTCACGACGATTCCGCTCTGCAGCACCATCTGGAGTCCCTGCGGGAAGGCGTTGAAAATCTCCGGATAGGAAGTGGGGATGAAGCCGGCTCCGAGGCTCAGCGCGACGACGATGAGGTTGCGATCGTTGTGCAGGTCGGCCTTGCCCAGAGTCTGGATGCCGACGGTGGCGATGATGCCGAACAGGGTCATCAGGGCCGCGCCGACCGCGGGTGCCGGCAAGGCAGCGGCTACGGCGGCCACCTTCGGCAGGCAGCTGAGCACGACCATCAGAACGCCGGCGGCGGCCACGACCCAGCGGCTTTTCACGTTGCTGGCCCGTACCAGGCCGATGTTGCCGTTGAACGTGGTCGGCGGCACCGAACCGACGATTCCGCCGAGCACGGCGGCGACGCCTTCGGCGAGGATGCCGCGGCGGACTTCCTTGTCGGTGGGGCCGCGTCCGAGGATTTCGCCGACCGCGAAGTAGCTGGACGTGCATTCCACGCCCACGATCAGGATGGCGACGGTCATCGCCAGTACGGCGCTGAGGTTGAAGGCCGGCAGCCCGAAGTGGAACGGCAGCACGAGCGAGAACCAGCCCGCCTTGGCGACTCCGCTGAAGTCAGCGATCCCGACGGCGGCGCTGACGGCCCCTCCGGCGACCAGGCCGACGAGAATGGCGATGCTTTTCAGCAGCCCTTTGCCGAAGCGGTAGATCAGAAGAATCGCGAGAAGGGCAGTCGCGGCTACCGTCAAATTGGCCGCGCTGCCGAACGACTTCGAGGTCGGCTCGCCGCCGCCGATCAGCTTGACCGTGATCGGCAGCAACGAGAAGCCGACCATCGCGATGACCGATCCGGTGACCACCGGGGGAAAGACCCGCAGCAGCGCCCCGTACAGCGGTGCAGCCGCGGCGAGCACGAGCCCCGCGATGATGGAAGCCCCGAAGATGGCCACCAGTCCGCCGATTCCGCCGCCATTGGCGTTGCCGATGGCTATCGCCGGGCCGATCACCACGGCCGAGCCGCCGAGCACCAGCGGTTTCCTGATCCCGATCCGCCAGACGCCGACCGTCTGGACGATCGTGGCGATGCCGCCAGCCAGAACCGTGGCGGCGAGGAATACCACGGTTTCCGCCTGCGGAAGGCGGATGCCGGCCGCGATGATGACCGGGAGCACGAGAACCGTCGCGTAGAAGGTCAGCAAGTGCTGGACGCTGTAGAGCGCGAACCGTCCGAATCTCGGCACCTCGTCGACGGCCGCGTCGGCGGCGGGAACAGTCTTCGAGGCGGTGGGGGCAGTGCTGGGCCGATCGACCATGATCGTCTCCATCGGAACGGGGGTGGACTGAGCTGGGTCGAGCTGTGCGCCCCCCGCGCACGAGCGGCGGCCGGACGGCCGCCGCGAGGTCAGGCTGGGCGGGTCACTGCGCAGAGCGCGTTTCCCGGACCCAGGTCGGGGTGGTCCCGGCCGGGATCTCCTCGTAGTCGGGCAGGGACCGGAAGTTCCGCTCCTCCCCGCCCGGGCTGTAGGTCACGATCAGCCGCAGCGCACGCCATCCGGTGTTGAAGGTCGAATGGTCCGCACCGCGCGGCACGAATACCGCGTCGCCGGTCTTGATCGGGAACGGTTCGCCGTCGCCGACCGTCTGCACCCCCTCGCCGTCGATGACATAAATGACTTCCTGGGCGTTGGGGTGGTTGTGGATCGCGTGCCCGCGTCCGGGGTAGACGATCACTTCGCCGACGGTGGTTTCGGCCTCCTCGATCGTGGACGGGTTCACCAGCCACTTGAGGGTGCCCCAGTCCAGGACCATTGTCGGCGTCTTTTCCGGTTCGACATGCATGCGGTTCTCCTCGATTCGGTGGTGCCCGCGGAGTTATGCCCGCAGGGCGGTGAAGGCCTTGACCTGGTCGACGATCGCCCGCTCGGTCGGCAGGCGCTCCATGGACGAGGCGCCGAAGAAACCGGCGACCCCGGTGGTGTTCTGGAGGACGTAGCCGACGTCCTCGGGTTCGGCGATGGGACCGCCGTGGCAGAGGACGATGACGCCGGGGTTCTCCGCCACGGCGGCGTCGCGCATCTGCTGGACGCGCTCGACCGCGACCTCGAGCGTGACCGCCGTGCGGGCCCCGACGGAACCTGAGGTCGTCAAGCCCAGGTGGGCCACGACGATGTCCGCTCCCGCGGCGGTCATGGCCTTGGCCTGCTCGGGGTCGAAAACGTAGGGCGACGTGATCAGGTCCCTTTCCCGGGCCGCGGCGATCATGTCCACCTCGAGCTGGTATCCCATCCCGGTCTCTTCGAGGTTCTGCCGGAAAACGCCGTCGTAGAGCCCGACGGTCGGGAAGTTCTGCACTCCGGCGAATCCCATGTTCTTGAGTTCGTCGAGGAACTTCGGGATGACGCGGAACGGATCGGTCCCGCACACGCCCGCGAAGACCGGGATCTCGGACACCACCGGCAGGACCTCGCCCGCCATTTCGACCACGATCGCGTTGGCGTCCCCGTAGGGCAGCAGTCCGGCGAGAGACCCGCGGCCGGCCATCCGGTAGCGCCCGGAGTTGTAGATGACCAGCAGATCCGCCCCGCCCGCTTCGGCCAGCTTCGCGGAAAGACCGGTCCCGGCGCCGGCTCCGATGATCGGCGCGCCGGAGCCGATCTTGGCGCGCCAGGCGGAAAGGCGGTCAGTTCTCTGCATTCTGGTCCTCCTCGGACGCGGTCAGATAGCGGAGCAGGGTCTCTGCTGCCGCGCGGGCGAATTCGGGGTCGTTGATGTGGGCGTCGACCTGGACGACCTCGACCGGACTGTCGGCGACGGCGGCGATCGCGGCGCTGGTCAAGGCCTCGTCCGCGGCGGTGTCTTCGAACAGGCCGCCGGAAGTGTCCAAAGCCGAGACGCCTCCGCCGGGGATGACCAGTGCTGTGGGGCCTGATGCCGAAGCGAGCTTGCGCCCGACGATGGTGCCCAGTTGCGCTGACTCTTCGGTAGTCGTGCGCATCAACGTGACGGTCGCGTTGTGTTCGTACAGCAGGCGCGAGGCGAACCGCGGGGGAACCGTGTCCCGGGCTCCGAAGTTGACCATGTCCAGTGCGCCCAGGCTGACGACTTGCGGGACGCCGTGCGACCCGGCGGCGGTGAGCCGGTCCGGACCGGCGGTGAGCACCCCGCCGACCAGTTCGTCCGCCAGCTCGGTGGTGGTCAGGTCGAGGACGCCGGCCAGGAAACCACCTGCTGCCAACCCTTCCAGCGCACGGCCGCCGGCGCCGGTCGCGTGGAAGACGAGAACCTCGTACCCAGCGTCCTCGAGAATGGCGCGGCACGCTTCGACCACCGGCGTCGTCACTCCGAACATCGACGCGGCCACGAGCGGCCGTTCGTCCGGCTGGGGTTCCCGGCGGGCATAGGCCTCGGCCATCCCGGCTACTGCTGCCACGGCGTTCCCGAGCACTGCCTTCGAGAGCCGGTTGATCCCGGCGATGTCGACGACGCTGTACATCAGCGTGACGTCGGACGCGCCGACATAGGGCGAGACGTCCCCGGAAGCCATCGTGCTCACCAACAGCTTCGGGAAGCCGACCGGCAGCACCTCCATGGCAGCGGCGGCGATGGACGAGCCTCCCGAACCGCCCGCCGAAAGGAACCCGTCAATCGAGCCGTCCCGGGCAAGTCTGGCGACGACCTGGGCGGCTCCGGCGCCCATCGCAGCCAGTGCCTTGCCCCGGTCGTCGTCCTCGATCAGCTCGCGAATGCTCGTTCCGGCAAGCCTGGCGACCTCTTCGCGCGTGGTCTCGGCCGCGCCAACCGGCTGGCCGGCGACACCGACGTCGATCAGGTGCACGCGGTGGCCCGATTCTTCGAGCCGGCCTCGCATCCACTGAAACTCCGCGCCTTTGGTATCGAGGGTCCCGAGCATCGCCACGGCAGCCATTGACTCCCCTACGGATCATCGTGCGCCGACTTCGTTGTGCGGCCAGGCTAGAGTGTGCACACGGGATAATTGGATCATCTAGGCCAATCGGCGATAATTGGCTGGAGGGCTTGATGCGGCAGGTATCCGCGGCGGAATTCGCGCAGGCCGTCGCAGGCTGGCAGCAGCACGCCGGCCGCAAAGCGGAACAGGTGGCCGCGGCGCTTCTTGACGCGCTGGAAGCACAAGAGATCCCGTTCGGCTCGCTCCTCCCGGCGGAACGCGCCGCGGCCGCCGCGGTGGGAGTCAGCCGCACGACGATCACCGAGGCGTATTCGCTGTTGCGAGAGGGAGGTTTGCTGGAAAGCCGGCAAGGAAGCGGCTCTCGCCTTCGCCGGCCCGACGGCAACCGGAAAAGTCCGTCGTTGCCGAGCTTCGAGCCGGACAGCCGCCTGCGCAGCTTCTCGGACCGGGACAGCGACGAGTCGCGTCCGGGACAGTTCGTCGATCTCTCCAGCGGCAGCCTCCCCGGCCTGGCCCTGGTCAGCGAAGCCTGGCAGCGGACCGCCGACCGGGGCATCGACGCCTTGCTGGCCGCTGACGGCTACGAGCCGCGCGGCCACCTCCCGCTCCGCGAGTCGATCGCCGCGCTCTGCACCGACACGGGGGTTCCCACCGATCCCGACCAGATTCTCGTCACGTCGGGCTCCCAGCAGGCCCTGGAGATCATTTCCCGCACGTGGATCGACGACGAAGAGCCCATCGTCGTCGAGGATCCTTCCTACCGCGGCGCGCTCGAAGCGTTCCGGGCCCGCGGCGCGCAGATGTACACCGTCCCGGTCGAACGCGACGGCGCAGACGTGCAGGTATTGGAGCGGATCACCCGGCGCACCCATCCCCGGTTCGTCTATCTCCTCCCCACCTCGCACAACCCCACCGGCGTGCACATGTCCGCGGAGAAACGACAGGCGGTCGCCGATCTCGCGAACGAGCGCGGCTTCGTGGTGATCGAAGACGCGTCCTGCGCGCACCTCGCCTTTCGCCCTCCGCCGGCCGCGAACCTGTTCGGATTGGTCGACGCCGCGCAGTCGGTCCTGATCGGGTCGTTGTCGAAGCTGTTCTGGGGAGGCCTGCGGGTCGGCTGGATCCGCGGGCCGCGTCCGATGATCGAGCGGTTCCAGCGAGCGAAAGTCGCCATGGACCTCGGGACGTCGCTGCCGAGCCAGATCCTCGCGCACGAACTGCTGCCCCGCACCGCCGAAGCCATGAAAACGCGGGCAGCCGCGCTGCTCGACGGCCTCGCGGAACTCGAACACGCACTCGCGCTGCACCTGCCGCATTGGTCGTGGACCCGGCCGGACGGTGGAAGCGGACTGTGGGTCAAAGCTCCCGGAGTCGACACCGAGAGCCTGGCGGACGCGGCAAAGCGCGCGGGCGTGCGGTTCACGCCAGGACCGGCCTTTTCCTCAGTCGGCGGGCAAACCGAGATGCTCCGGCTTCCCTTCGGCAGAACCGGCGGCCTGGAGGAAGCAGTCGCACGGTTGTCCGCGATCGCGGCTGCCAGCTGACTTTCCGGCCAGTCGTGCACCGCCGCGCCTGGCCGGTTCCGGGCGGAAGGGACGGCCGGGCGCGGCGGCGGTTATGCCTACCAGGGCATCCAAACGCCGTTGTACCACTGCTCATTCGCGCTGTCGTTGTGGTGATCGCCGTCGAAGTCGACGCCGTAGTGGTTGATGTGGTCGGCCGGGTAGCCCAACGGGCTGGCGGAGGTGTCGCAGACGTAGTCCACGGTGCAGATCGATTTGACCGGCACATTGCCGAAAAACCGGTCGACCCCGGCGAGCGGCGCTCCGACAGCCGGGCCGAACACGGCGGTTCCGCCGTCGGCTCCCGGGGGTCCCTGGCGCTTGGGGTCGGCGACGAGGATGGCGTTGACGTTGTCGAACGTCGTCCAGTTGGTGGTGACCCAGACGTGCACCACCGCGGCGCCCATGGAGTAGCCCATCATTTTGACGTGCTGGCCCGGGCACGCCGCGCGCTGCTCGCGGACCAGGCGGTTCAGCTCGTTGACGCCCGCCTGGGTGCTGGCGCCGTTGGGGATGTCCGTCGGATACCCGACGTGCTGGGTGACGTTGTAGAAGCGGTCGTCGTACCAATGGCTCCGCCACCCGCCGACAGCGATCGAGTACGTGCCGTCGCACGGTGCCGTGTCGGCCCGCGCGACCGGTCCGGCGGCGAGCGAAAGCCCGGTTGTCGCCAGCAGGCCGGTCACCAGCGTCGCGATGCTTTTCTTCTTCATGCGAACCTTTCCTGTGGCTGGTCGAATCCCCTTCGACGATGACGGCGAGGCCGGGGAAACGCCCGGTCAGGAGGCCAGTCATGGCTGACCGGTCCGGCTTAGCCGCCTGTCACGGCGGGTTCCAGCGCACTCAGCACTGACTGGTGGGTGATCCACCCGGTCAGCTCATCGGTTCCGGTGAGCACGGGAAGGCCGGTGCCGGGTGCTTGGGCGAGCGCGTCGAGAGCGTCGGCAAGGGTGGAGTCGCTCGTCACGAGCGGGGGCAGCTCCGCGAGATCTCCGACCCGGCCCGCGTGGTCCTCGGCCACTGCCTCGGCGACCGCTCTCGCGGTGGCGCAGCCCTGGTACCGGCCGGCCTCGTCGATGACCGGCAGGATTCCGTGGCCGGACAGCGCGAGCGCGTGTGCGGCCAGTTCCAGCGGCAGGTCCTCGCGCAGCGGCTCCGGCAGCGGTTCGGTGACCGCGGAGACTTTCGTGCCCGCCAGCCGTTGCGCGGAGGGATGCTTGTCCAGATCGATGCCGCGGCGGCGGAGTTTGAGCGTGTAGATCGTGTCGCGGCTCAGCGCGCGGCTCACGGCGGTAGCGATCACGATGGCGGTCAGCATCGGCAGGATCACCGTGTACTGGCCAGTGAGTTCGAACAGCACGATCACCGCCGTGATCGGGGCTCGCGCCGAACCCGCGAAGGCCGCGCCCATGCCGATCAGCCCGTATACGCCCGGCGACGCCGTCACCGAGGGGAACCATGTGTGCACCGCGATCCCGAACGCGGTCCCGGCCATCGCGCCGATGAACAGCGACGGCGCGAACACCCCGCCCGAGCCGCCGATCCCGATCGTCAGGCTGGTCGCCACGATCTTCCCGACCATGAGCACCAGCAGGAACCCGAGAACGTACTTGCCCTCGACCGCGTTCTGCAGCACGGGATAACCCACCCCGTACATCTGCGGCAGCGCCAGCAGCAGCCCGCCGAGGAAGATCCCGCCCACGGCCGGGCGCAGCCACTCCGGACCCCGCCAGAGCCGGTCGCACAGGTCCTCGATCCAGTACAGCACCCGGGTGAACAGCACCCCGCACGCGCCGACGACCAGGCCCAGCGCCACGAACAGCAGGTACTCCACCGGGTTCCGCAGCGTGAACGGCGGCAGGTCCAGGAATGGCGCGTTCCCCAGCACCGCGCGCCCGACGACGCTCGCCGTCACGCTCGCGAGCACCACCGCCCCGAACGACTCCGCCGCGAAATCCCGCAGGATCAGCTCCATCGCGAAGAACGGACCGGCCAGCGGTGCGTTGAACGTCGCCGCGATCCCGCCCGCCGCGCCGCACGCCACCAGCACCCGCAGCCGTGATTCCGGCAGCCGCGCCGCCCGGCCCAGCGCCGACCCCAAAGCTGAGCCGATCTGCACGATCGGCCCCTCCCGGCCGACCGAACCGCCGGAGCCGATCGTCAACGCCGACGCCAGCGCCTTCACCACGCTCACCTGCACCGGAATCCGCCCGCCCCGCTCGGCGACGGCGTACATCACCTCCGGCACCCCGTGCCCGCGCGCCTCCGGGGCGAACCGGTGCACCAGCGGCCCGTACACCAGACCCGCCAGCACCGGGGCCAGCAGCAGGAACCACGGACCCAGCGCCGGAAACCACGAATGCGCCGCCCGCCCGGCCGCCGAGTAGTCCTCGTGCCCGGAAAACACGTGCGTGAACGTGGTGATCAGCCACCGGAACACCACCGCGCCCAACCCCGCGCCCGCACCGATCAGCACCGCCAGCCCGACCAGCCCGGCCCGGCTCTCCCGCACCCACCGGCCCACCGGCTGCCGGACCGGCACCACCAGCCCGCGCTTCCCCGCGCTCGCCTCCGAAGACATTGGTGCAGTATGCAACAATTGCGTCGGACATGGTTGCGGAATCGCTCACACCTGACTGGAATTTCTCAAGCGCCATAAGGGCTTTCGTCCGCTTTGCCCGTCATCGGGAGTTTCCTCGGACGGCGGGTCAGAACACGAAGTAGCGCAGCCACAGGTACGGCGCGGCCACCAGCACGGTGATCAGCGTGACGATCGCGCCCTTCTTGGTGAACTCCCAGAACGAAATCGGCGCGCCTGCCCGGGCGGCGAGACCCAGCACCACGACGTTCGCGCTGGCCCCGACCGCGGTCATGTTGCCGCCGAAGTCCGCGCCGATCGCCAGCGACCACCACAGCGCCTCGGAATGCGCCGGGTCCGGGATGTCGTGGGTGAGAGCGAGCACGAGCGGGCTCATCGTTGCCACATAAGGGATGTTGTCGATGACGCCGGACAGCAGCGCCGACACCCCGAGGATCAGGAACACCGCCAGCAGCGCGTTCCCGCCGGTGGCTCCGGCGGCGAGCTTCGCGAGCCAGTCGATCACCCCGGTTTTGACCAGCGCCCCGATCATGATGAACAGCCCGGCGAAGAACAGCAGGGTTTCCCATTCGACGCCGTCCAAGTACTGCTTCGGCGGGGTGCCCGAGAGCAGCACCAGCAGGCCCGCGCCGAGCAGCGCGACCACCGACGGGTCCAGGTGCACCACCGAATGCAGCACGAATCCGGCGAACACCAGCAGGAGCACTGCCCCGGACTTGACCAGCAGCTTCGGCTGCCGGATCGCTTCGCGTTCGTTGAGCGCCATGACGTCGGCGACGCGTTGCGGGTCCACAGTGAACGAACCGCGGAACAACCACGGCAGCACCAGGCACAGCACGACGAGTTCGAGCGCGACGATCGGCGCGAGATTGACCAGGAAGTCGTTGAACGCCAGCCCCGCACGGCTGCCGATGATGATGTTCGGCGGGTCGCCGATCAGGGTCGCGGTGCCGCCGATGTTGGACGCCAGCACCTCCGCGATCAGGAACGGGACGGGGTTGATGTCGAGCCGGTCGCACACCAGCAGCGTCACCGGCGCGATCAGCAGCACCGTGGTGACGTTGTCCAGGAATGCCGAGGCCACCGCGGTGATCAGCACCAGCAGCAGCATGATCCGCAGCGGCGACCCCTTGGCGCGTTTGGCCGCCCAGATCGCGACGAACTCGAACACGCCGGTGCGGCGCAGGATCCCGACGATGATCATCATGCCGAGCAGCAGGAACAGCACGTTCCAGTCGACGCCGGTGTCCTCGGAGAAGAACGCGTCGCCCGACCCGCTCACCCCGGTCGCGAGCACCACGCCCGCCCCGGCCAGCGCGGCGGTCATCTTCGGGATCTTCTCGGTCGCGATGAACACGTAGGCGACCACGAACACGACGACCGCGATGACCGTGCTCACCGGCGGACCGCCCGGACCAGTCCCGGCCGGGTCAGCGAGGCGTCAGCGCGTGCTCCAGCAGCCGCGACGCGGACACCACGCCGAGCAGCGTCCGGTCCCGCATGACCGCCACCAGCGGGCACCGCAGCCGGGCCATCGTCGCGGCGAGCTCCACGATCGTGTCGTCGCCGTCGACCCTCGGCAATTCGCGTGGTTCGTCCGGCAGCAGTTCCCGCACGGTCCGCCCGCCGAGCTTGTCCGCGATCCGGTCCGCCATCGACTCGCTGAGCACCCCGGCCAGCGACGGATCGTCGCGTACGTAGGGCGGCACCAGGAACTGCACCACGTCCGAGGCGGGCAGCACGGTGTGCGGGCACCCGGACGCTTCCGTCACCACCAGGCCGGGCAACCGGTGCTCGGCCAGCAGACGCGCGGCCTCCAGTGCGTCCGAATCGAGGTCGACGACCGGGAACTCCTCGGCCAGCTCCGCTGCGCGCATCCCCCCAGGCTACGGCGAGCCGGGCGGTTTTGCCGGGACTCATGAATTCTTTCCTTTCTCTTTGCGGCCGGCGTCCGGGTTCTCCGTTTTCTCCGGACGGCCGGTGGGCAGGTTGTCCGGCGGCTCCACGCGCAGCAGCTTCGCGATCGGCACGTCGGTCGAGGAATGGAGCACGATCGACAGCGCGATCGTCACCGCGACCAGGTCGAACACCAGCTCGCTGTCGGCGATTCCGGACTGCAGCGCCAGCAGCCCGTACACCACCGACGCGAACCCCTTCGGCCCGAACCACGCGGCCGTCGCCCGTTCCCGCCCCGACATCGGGGTCCGCAGCAGCGACAACGCCAGCGCCGCGGGACGCACCAGGACGATGGCCAGCACCGCGAGCACCCACGCCCCGGCGCTCAGGTGCGACAGCCGGTCCGGCGTGATCAGCGCGCCGAACACCAGCAGAGCGGCGAACTTCGTGATCTCCGAAAGCAGATCGCCCAACGGCTCGAAATGCTCGGCCGCCGTCTTGTCCACAGTGGCCAGCGTGGAACCCGCCGCGAAGGCAGCCAGGTACGGGTTGGCGTGCGTCAGGTGGCACGCCGCGTAAAGCAGCACCGCGACCGCCAGCGGGCCGAGCGCCTGCAGCCGCGGCTCGGCGGTCAGCACCCGCAGCCGCCAGGCGAACGCGACCAGCGCCGGAATCGCGATGCCCAGCACCAATCCCAGCACCAGCTCGAAGGCGACGGCGCCCAGGTCCGACGACGTGTTCGTCGCGGTGGCCAGGAAGATCAGCACGAACGGCAGCGCGAGCCCGTCGTTCAGCCCGGACTCCACATTGAGCAGCCGCCGCAGCCGCAACGGCACGTCGTCCCGGCCCACGATCGCCGCGGCGAACACCGGATCGGTCGGCGAGAGAATCGCGCCCAGCAGCAGCGACGTCGGCCAGTCCAGCCCGACCAGGAAGTGTGCCGGCACCGCGATGCCCACCATGGTCAGCGGCATCCCCAGCCCGAGCGCCCGCCCGGACAGCCGCCAGTTCTCCCGCAACGCCGGGACATTCGCCCGCTGGCCGTCGGTGAACAGCACGGTGAACAACGCGATGTCCGCGAGCGAGGTGACCAGCGGGTCGCGCGGCGCGATGTGGATCAGCCCGAAACCGCCGTCGCCCAGCAGCGCACCGGCGAGCAGGAACAGCAGCGCGGTCGACAGCACCGTGCGCGCGGCCACGCCCGAGAGCGACACGCTGACCAGCAACACCACGCCGAACGCCAGCACCAGCGCCATCGGACTCCCCCGGGGTCGGTTCGCCCGCCCGCCGCCCGGCTGGGCACGAGCAGGCCGACCAGACTTCCCGGCACTCCACGCGTAAAGATGCCGCAAAGAACCGCCCCGGGCAAACCGGGGGAGATTTCGCGAGAGCCGTGGCTCCGGGAGCCGGTGATTCAGCGGGTCATGGCCGCCCGGGCACGTCCTCGCGGGCTCAATCCCGGGCTCCGACCCAGCGGCGATAGGCGGCGGCGTCGACGTTGCTTCCGCAGACGACGGTGGCCACGTGCCGTCCGGCAAAGCGGTCGCGGTCTTCGAGAATCGCCGCGATCCCGAGCGCGGCCGACGGTTCGACGACGAGGCCGGCGCGGTCGAGGAGCAGCCGCATGCCGGCGATGATCGACGCCTCCCGGACCAGGACGGCGTCGTCCGAGACCAGCAGCAGGTCGTTCAGCACCGCCGGGATCGGTCGCCGGCCCGCGACGCCGTCGGCGATGGTGTCGGTCGCGTCGGTCGTGACCACGCGGCGTTGCCGCCAGGAGTACGTCATGGCCGGTGCGCCCAGCGGCTGCACACAAATCACCTCGGTCCCGGGCGCGCACGCCTTGAGCACGTGGCCGATCCCGGTGGCCATCGCTCCTCCGCCCAGTGCGATCAGGACGGCGTCGAACGAGGACGCGGCGTCCGCCAGTTCGAGACCGATCGTCCCCGCGCCCTCGCAGGTCTCGATGTCCAGGCTGTCTTCGACCAGCCGGATGCCGTCGTGCCGCGCGATAGCCGCTGCTCGCTCGCGAGCCTCTTCGAAGTCGCCGTCCACCAGCTCCAGCCGGGCGTCCAGCGCACGGATGCGATCGAGCTTCGCCGCAGGCGCGAACCGGGACGCCACCACGGCGACCTCGAGTCCCCGGCGACGCCCGGACCAGGCCAGAGCCTGCCCGAGGTTGCCCGCGCTGGCGCACACGGCGGCTGGCGAGCCGGAACCGGCAAGCAGGCTGGCGACCACCTCGGTACCGCGACCTTTGAAGCTCCGGACCGGATTCGCCGTTTCGAGCTTGATGCTCACCGCGCATCCGAGGTCCGGCTCCATCGCCTCGCAGCGGTACAGCGGAGTGTCGAGGAAAACCGGGTCGATCAGCTGGCGAGCCGCCCGGATCCGGGCGGTGTCGAGGCGCGTCCCTTGCACGGCCGAGCAGCGTAGCCGCTTGGCCGTGGCTGTCCCGCGAAGTCGTTGATAAAATCCGGGCGAGCCGTTACTGGCGTATCGAGATGGATCTGACCATCGGGAAGCGGCTCCGTCCCTCGGGACGTCGTGCCGCGCGCCTGGGCCTCTGGAATCGGCCTGGGAGGCGCGACTGTGGCACAGCATCCGGATTCCTCGCCGCCGCTTCGCCGCGAGCGGCCCCGGTTGATCGGGATCGTCAACCTCACCGCCGACTCGTTCTCCGACGGCGGCCGATATCTGGCCGCCGAAGACGCGGTGGCGCATGCCCGGCGGTTGTTCGCGGAAGGCGCCGACATCATCGAACTCGGCCCGGCGGCGAGCCATCCGGACGCGCAGCCGGTAACCGCGGACGAGGAGATCCGGCGGCTGGCCGACGTCCTGGCCGAGCTGGTCGCGGCCGGCATCCCGGTGTCGGTCGATTCTTTCCGGCCCGAGACCCAGCTTTTCGCCGCCGCGCACGGAGCCGCCTATCTCAACGACATCCAGGGTTTTCCCGATCCCAGCCGGTACCGGGACCTGGCCGGCCTCGGCTGCCGGTTGATCGTCATGCATTCGGTGCAGCGCGAAGGACCGGCCACCAGGGTCGAGACCTCCGCGGAAACGGTGTGGGCCGGCCTCGGGCGATTCTTCCACGAACGGTTGACCGCGCTCCGGGCCGCGGGCATCGACCGGGAACGGCTGATCGTCGACCCCGGGCTCGGCTACTTCCTGGGACGGACTCCGGAGCCGTCGATAGCGGTCCTGGACCGGCTCGCCGCGCTCAAGGCCCGGTTCGGCCTGCCGGTCCTGGTCTCGCCCTCCCGCAAGTCGTTCCTGCGGACGCTCACCGGGCGTGGTCTCGACCGGATCGGACCCGCCAGCCTGGCGGCGGAACTCTGCGCCGCCAGCCGCGGCGCCGATTTCCTTCGCACTCACGATGTCGCCGCCATCAGTGACGCCCTCACCGTTTTCCAGGCGCTGTACGAGACCTATTGACTCGCCGCCCGGTGCGCCGCCTGCCGCCGCCCGAAGAACACGATCAGCGGAACCGTGAACAACAGCGGCCCCAGAATCGCCAGCGGCCGTTCGGCCCACCAGATCCAATCCGGCGCGCGATCGTCGGCCAGCTGGCGGTCGAACCCGAAGTACACGACCGCCCGCGCCAGGGCCATTCCGGTGGTGTGGAAGAGAAACAACGGCAACGCGAACCGGGTGAACACCGCGGTCGCCCGCTGCCAGCGCGGCCGGGCGAGCCTGCGTTCGACGGCCGGGCGCAGCACCTCGCACAGCCCGATCTGGAAGACCAGCAGCGCGACGATGACGAACGTCGGCGGCGACATGTTCGACATCCGCTCCCCCGGGACTCCCACCATCGATCCGGGATACAAGCCCGACAGCACCAGTCCGGCGAGCGCGAACAGCCCGGCCCACATCAGCACCGCGGCAGTGCGCCGGCCCGCTTCGGCGATGCGGTGGTGGAAGAACCCGGCCTGATAAGCCAGCCCCCACACCGCGGCCACGTTGACCCAGCTCACCTCCGTCCAGCCGAAGCGCAGCCGCAGCACGTCGACGAGCAGGGCGGCGCCGCCGAGCCAGACCAGTACGAGCACGTCGAACCGCTCGTGCAGCCACGCCATGACCGGCAGCAGGAGCAGCAGTCCGACGTACACCGCGAGGAACCACAGCGGGCTGAGGATCAGCATCACCGTGCCGCCGATCCACCGCACGCCGAGCGTCTCGGCCAGCACGATCCCGAGCGCGGCCCAGAGCAGGATCAGCACGCCGGCCGGCGCCACCAGTTCCTTGACGTGGTGCCAGACATACGACCGCCGCGACTGTCCGTTCGCGCGGGCGCGCTGCCAGGACGCGAGGTGGACTGAGCCGCCGACGTAGAAGAACACCGGCAGCACCTGCAAGAACCAGGTGAGGACCCACAGCCCCCGGAAGTACGCGAGCGGGTTCGTGGGCTGCGGGCCGGTCGGCGTCCAGTGCAGGATCGTGAAAGCCCAGTGCCACAGCACGACGACGACCAGGCTGACCGCGCGCAGGAAGTCCAGATACGGTTCGCGTTCCTTGGTCGTCATCGCCATTGTCCCTTTCCGGGGGCACACTGGAATGACGATGTCTGCTACCGCTGTTGTCCCGAAACTGCCGGAAGTCACTCCTTTCCGGCGTCGTGCTCTTGCCGTGCTGCCCGCGGTCCTGCTGCTGGCGACGGCCACCGTGCTGGCCAACCGGGTGCTGCCCGGCTGGGCCTACCCCGTCTGCGGCGCGGTCACCGCTGCCGCGCTCCTGTTTCTCGCCCGCTTCGCCGGCGTCCGCTGGGCCGAGATCGGGTTCAGCCGCGAGCACGCGCGCCGGATGCTGTGGTTCGGTCTCGGCGGCTTCGCGGTCGTGGCGTTCGGTTTCGGTCTGGCCGCCGCGATCCCGGCGCTGCGCGTGCTGTTCCACGACGGCCGGATCGGTTCGCCGGGCTTCGGGCAGCTGATGTGGCTCGCGCTGGTGCGGATCCCGCTCGGCACCGTGCTGGTCGAGGAAATCGCGTTCCGCGGCGTGCTCCCGGCCCTGCTGGGAGCGGGCGAGCGCTGGCGCTGGTGGCCCGTGCTCGGCGCGTCCGCGCTGTTCGGGCTCTGGCATTTGCTGCCCTCGCTCGCCCTCACCCAGAACGCGGCCGTGCACCAGACGGTCGGCGGTCTGCCGCTCGCGATGATCTCGGTGCTGGCGATGGCCGCCGCGGCCGGGGCCGGCGTGTTCCTCTGCTGGTGGCGCTACACCGGCCGCGGGCTGCTCGCCCCGATGCTGGTGCACCTGGCCACCAACTCCGGCGGGCTGGTGCTCGCCTGGGCGCTCGTCAGCTGACTCCGCGCCTCACGCGCGGACGATCGTCCCGGCCGTTCCCGCCACCAGCTCGCCCGCCGCGGTCAGCCTGCCGATCGCGGCGAACTTCCCGCCGTTCTCGACGAACCGGCAGGCGGCGTCGACCTTCGGCCCCATCGAGCCGGCCGGGAAACGCCGGGAACGCAGCTCGCGGCTGCTGACCTCCCGGATCGGCCGGGCCCTCGGCGTGCCGTAATCGTCTTGCACCGCCTCGACATCGGTCAGCAGCACCAGCGCGTCGGCCCCGATCTCGCGCGCGACCAGCGCTGCGGTCAGATCCTTGTCCACGACCGCTTCGACGCCTTCCAAACCCTGGCCCGTGGCAGCGACCGGGATCCCGCCGCCGCCCGCGCACACGACGATCGCACCGGCTTCCATCAGGGTCTTCACGAAGGGCAGCTCGATCAGCTCGACCGGTTCCGGCGACGGCACCACCCGTCGCCACGAGGAGCCGTCCGGCCGCACGTCCCAGCCGCGCTCGGCGGCAAGCCGCTCGGCTGTCGCACGGTCGTACACCGGGCCGACGAACTTGGCCGGGTTCGCGAATGCCGGGTCGTCGGCACGCACCAGCGCGCGGCTCACCAGCCCGGCCACCGGCCGTCCGGAAGCGTTCTGCAGAGCCTGCGCGAGCCAGTACCCGATCATCCCCTGGGTCTGCGCGCCGAGCACGTCGAACGGATACGGCCTGCGCAGCGCCGGATCGCGTTCGCTCTCGACCGCGAGCAGCCCGACCTGCGGGCCGTTGCCGTGGGTCAGCACGAGTTCGTGTTCCCGCGCCACCGGGGCGAGCGCTTCGGCGGCGGCGAGGACGTGCTCCTCCTGGATGTCGGACTCGGCCGGTTCCCCGCGTTCGAGCAGGGCGTTCCCGCCGAGTGCGACGACGATCCTCATGCTCCCACCGTAGCGGCCATCACGGCTTTGATCGTGTGCATCCGGTTCTCCGCCTGGTCGAACACGACCGACGCCGCCGATTCGAACACCTCGTCGGTGACCTCGAGGGCATCAAGCCCGTACCGTTCGCCGAGCCGCTGCCCGATCGCGGTGTCCCTGCCGTGCAGCGCGGGCAGGCAGTGCAGGAATTTCACCGCCGGGTTTCCGGTCGCGGCGACGACTTTCGCGTTCACCTGGTACGGCAGCAGCTGTTCGATGCGCGGCCCCCAGGCTCCCTCCGGCTCGCCCATCGACAGCCAGACGTCGGTGTAGAGGAAATCGACACCGTGCACGGCCTTCGCGACGTCGTCGGACACGAGGAGTTTCGCGCCCGAGTCGCGGGCGAGGCCCGCCGCGACCCGCCGGATCTCTTCCTTCGGCCACAACGGTTCCGGGGCGCAGACGCGGACATCGAGACCCAGCAGCGCGCCGGTGACGAGCAGCGAGTTGGCGACGTTGTTGCGTCCGTCTCCGAGGTAGCAGTACGCCACGTCGTCGAGGGAGCCCGGCGCGTGGTCGCGCATGGTGAGCACGTCGGCCAGCATCTGGGTCGGATGCCAGGTGTCGGTCAGCCCGTTCCACACCGGGACCCCGGCGTAGGCGCCGAGCGTTTCGACCGCTTCCTGGGACGAGCCGCGGAATTCGATGCCGTCGAACATCCGGCCGAGCACGCGGGCCGTGTCCTTCACGGATTCCTTGTGGCCCAGATGCGATTCCTCGGGGCCGAGATAGGTGATGTGCGCGCCCTCGTCGTGCGCGGCGACCTCGAACCCGGACCGGGTGCGCGTCGAGCTTTTCTCGAAGACCAGCGCGATGTTGCGCCCGGCGAGCCGCCGCATGCGCGTGCCCGCTCGCTTCTCCTGGCGCAGCCGGGCGGCGAATTCCACCAGGGAAAGGAATTCGGCGGCGGTGAGGTCGGTTTCCTTCAGCAGGTTGCGGCCCTGCAGATTCATCGGTTGCTCCTGTCTGGCAGGTCGGTAAGGGCGGGCGGGCGGTGCGGTCAGCGGACCGGGTCGCGTTCGATCGGGCAGCTCATGCAGCGCGGGCCGCCCCGGCCGCGGCCGAGTTCGCCGCCCGGCACGGTGACCACCTCGACACCGTGCTTGCGCAGCATGGTGTTCGTGGCGACGTTGCGGTCGTAGCCGACGACGACGCCGGGTGCGACGGCGAGGTAGTTGTTGCCGTCGTCCCACTGCTCCCGTTCCGCGGCGCGGACGTCCTCGTCGGTGGAGAGCACGGTGACCTGCTCGACGCCGAGCGCCTGGCCGATGCTTTCCCACAGGCTGTCGTTCTGCCGGATCTCGAGCGCGCCCAGCTCGCCGCCGGGAGTCACGGTCCACGAACGCAGCTTCGGGTCGAAGTACGGGCAGAGCACGAACGTGGCGGCGTCGACCATGGTCATCAGCGTGTCCAGGTGCATCATCGCGTGCGACCGGGGCAGTTCGACCGCGAGCACCGTATGCGCTTGGCCGCTCTCGAACAGCGCCCGGGAGAGCAGTTCGACAGCCATCGGCGTCGTCCGCTCCCCCATGCCGACGAGCACCGCGCCGCCGCCGAGGACGTGCACGTCGCCGCCTTCCACGGTCGCCGGGAAGTACTCGGCGTCGTCGTCGCCGAAATACGTGCGGAATCCGGCTCCGGCGAACAGCGGGTGGTAGCGGTAGATCGCCCGGGCGTGCAGGGTTTCCCGCTGCCGCGCGGGTTTCGCCATCGGGTTGATCGAGACGCCGCCGTAGATCCAGCAGGAGTTGTCTCGCGGGAACAGGTGATTCGGCAGCGGCGGCAGCACGAAATCGTCGGCCCGCAGGGTGTGCCATTTCAGGCTGCTGGTGCGCAGCGGATGCAGGTCGGCTTTCAGGACGCCGCCGATCAGCGACTCGGCGAGGCTCGCGCTGTCGAGATCGTCGAAGAGTTTCCGCAGCGGCGATTCCAGCGCCGGGCCGACGGTTCGCGGCGTGCAGACCCGGTCGAGCACGAACGCGCGGCCTTCGGGATCGTCCAGGGTTTCGGCGAGCAGCCGGTCGAAGTAGTGCACGCGCACGCCTTGCTCGCGCAGCGCCTCGGCGAAGACGTCGTGTTCCTCCTTCGCCTTTTTCGCCCACATGACGTCGTCGAAGAGCAGTTCGTGGATGTTGCGCGGGGTCAGCCGGGAGAGTTCCGTGCCCGGGCGGTGCAGGATCACCTGCCGGAGCCGGCCGGTTTCGGACGCGACAGCGAAGCTCATGGATGTGTTGCCTTTCGTGGTGACTGCCTGAATCAAGCTGCGCGCGGCCACTGCTCGCCGGTCTTTTCAGCGGGTGCCGTGTGCTTGCCGCGCGCAGCGGCGCGGCCCTTGAGCACTGCGTGCAGGACCAGACCCACCAGCAGGACGAGCATGGCCTCGTACACCGCGGCGTAGCCGGCGGCGAAGGTCACCCACAGGGAGAAAAGCACCGCGGCGGCGGTGATGCCGAGGTCTCGGACCAGCAGCCAGCCGTGCACGCGGCGCCGCCGGGACACCAGGTAGGCCAGCTGCGCGCAGGCGGAGAAGAAGTACGGGATGGCGACCGTGACGACGGCCAGGTTCACCAGGAACGAAAACACCGCGAGCCCGGTGCCCGAGGTGTAGCGCCACACCATCAGCAGCGACGGCAGCAGAGCGGCCAGCACGATGCCGAACCACGCGGTGTCCTTGCGGTCGGCCCAGGCGAACGCCCGCGGGAACAGCCCGTCGGCCGCCGCGGCACGCGACACCTCGGTCGTCACCAGGGTCCAGCCGTTCAGCGCGCCGATCCCCGACACCACCGCGAGCGCGGCGACCAGTTTCCCGGCCCAGCCGCCGCCCGGCAGGATCGCCTCGAACGCGGGCACGAACGGGGTTCCGCTCGAAACCAGCACGTCGTGCGGGACGAGCCCCATCACCGCCGCCGACACCGCGAGGTACACCACCGCGCTGGCGGCGGTCCCCAGCAGCGAGGCCCGGCCGACGTTCCGTCCCGGCTCGCGCACCCGTTTCGCCGTCACCGCCGCGACTTCGACCCCGATGAACGCGAACAGCGCGACGCCCGCGGCGATCCCGATCGCGGTGTAGAGGCTTCCGCCGGACGCGTTGAACGCGCCGAAATTGCCCTTCGACACGAAGAACCAGCCCACCACGCCCACGAACAGCAGCGGCAGGAACTTCAGCACCACAGTGGTGTTCTGGAACCACGCCATCTGCCGCACCCCGGCGAGATTGATCGCGGCCGGGATCCACAGCCCGGCCAGCGCGATGCCGAGGTCGACCCACGTCGAAGGATGCTCGATGCCGAAGAGGGCTTCGACGTAGAGCACCCAGGACGCGACGATCGCGGCGTTGCCCGCCCACGCGGAAACCCAGTAGCACCAGCCGACCAGATAACCCGCGAAATCGCCGAACTCGCGCCTGGCGTAGGCGTACAGGCCGCCGTCGGAATTCGGCGTGCGCTTCGTCAGCTGTCCGAAAAGGACAGCCAGCACCGCGGTGCCCGCGGCGACCACGCCGAGCACCAGCAGCGAACTGGTTCCCGCGCCGGCCAGCACGGCGGGCATGGTGAACACCCCGGTGCCGATCACGCTGCCCGCCACCAATCCGGTCGCCGAGGTCAGGCCCAGCGCCCGGCTCCGGGACTCGGCCGGGTCTTCCCGGTCCGTTTCGTGTGCTCTGGACATTTCACTCCTGTCGTCGCAACAGTCCCGATCGGCTGTCATGGAACCTCGCGGACGCCCGGCGGCGGCAGAGGTCTTTCGGCCCGTGCGCGCCCGCGAAGGTCACCGCGGCGCCGCGGCGGGCGAAGACCGGCGAAAGTCCCTGCCCCCGGGGAATTCCGGCCCTGCCCGGATCCCTTCGCGACTGCCACTGTCGACGCATCACCGGACGAGACAAGGCAGGTCGCCATGGAACGCGGACTCCCCGACGACTACACCGTCACCACAGCGGTCGGGATGGCCGTCCGTGCGCCGTCGGTGCACAACTCCCAGCCGTGGCGGTTCGCGGTCGGGCACCGGTCCCTGCACCTCTACGCCGATCCGTCGCGGCAGCTCGCCCAGACCGACCCGGACGGCCGGGACCTGATGATCAGCTGCGGGGCCGCGCTGCACCACGCGCGCATCGCGTTCGCCGCGCTCGGCTGGCGCGCCGAGGTCCGCCGGCTGCCCAATCCCTCGGAGCCGGACCACCTCGCCTCCATCGAACTGCACCGCCACGAACCCACTCTCGACGAGGTCGCGCTCGCCGCCGCGATTCCCCGCCGCCGCACCGACCGCCGCCGGCACAGCTCGTGGCGCGTGCCCCGCGGACATCTCGAAAGCATCGCCGAAACCGTCGCGGACGAAGGCGTCGTGCTGCGCATCGCCGAAGACGCCGAGCGCTACTACCTGGCCACGGCGGTCGAAGAGGCCTCGCTGCGGCACCGGCACGACCCCGCCTACCGGATCGAGCTCGCCGCTTGGAGCGGACGGCACGTGTCCCCGGACGGCGTGCCGTCCCGCAACACCCCGATGCCCGACCTGACCCCTGGCGCGCTGCCCGGCCGTCAGTTCTCGGACCCGGAGCTGACCGAAGCCGCCGGAGCTGCCAGCGAGGACGACGAAACGGTGCTGCTCGTGCTGAGCACCGCCTCCGACGACCGGATGTCCCGGCTGCGCGCCGGGGAGGCGACGAGCGCCGCGCTGCTCACCGCGACCCGGTTCGGCCTCGCCAGCTGCCCGCTGACCGAGCCGCTCGAACTGCCCGACGTACGCCGCACCGTCGAGCAGAAGGTCACTTCCGGGGCCTTCCCGCAGATGGTCCTGCGCGTTGGCTGGGCTCCGGCGAACGCGGACCCGCTGCCCGCGACCCCGCGGCGCCAGCTCGACGACGTACTGCGACCGCTCGAAGCCGCCGACCCCCGTCAGCGGTCCTGAGCCGAGGAGAAACGATGATGTACTGGCATTACGGATCCGCCGCCGAATGGGTCGGACCGGTCGTGATGAGCATCGTGGCCGTCGCGCTGCTCGCGGCGATCGGCGTGGTCACCGCGCTGCTCGTCCGCCGTCCGGCCGGGTTCGGCCCGGAGCCCGACGCCGCCACCGCCATTCTGCGCCAGCGGTTCGCCCGCGGC
The DNA here is from genome assembly GCF_053611505.1 of Amycolatopsis sp. NPDC054798. Classification (NCBI taxonomy): domain Bacteria; kingdom Bacillati; phylum Actinomycetota; class Actinomycetes; order Pseudonocardiales; family Pseudonocardiaceae; genus Amycolatopsis; species Amycolatopsis sp. NPDC054798. The sequence goes on from NZ_JBSHAM010000010.1 coordinate 144,424, forward strand.
GAGATCGACCAGGAGGAGTACGACCGCCGCCGCGAAGCGCTTCGGCACTGACCGTGGTGACCGCGATGCGCCGCACCGCCAGCGCGATCATCGCCGCTGCCGGGCTTCTGGCGCTGTCCGCGTGCAGCCAGCACAGCGGCAGCGGCGCGCCCGCACCGAGCGCCTCCCCTGCCCCCTCGACGACCGTCGGCGCGACCCCCGCACCCACGACTCCGGCGAGCCCGCCCGCCACGACCTCGGCGCCGCCCAGCTCGACTCCTCCGCCGCACCCGGGCACTCCCCCGGCCTCGCCGAGCTGTCCGCCGACCGGCTGGGGCACCGGAGCGAAGGATGCCGCCGGTTCGAGCACCGACGCGCTCTACCTCGTCCGCGTCGGCAAGCACGACTGCTACGACCGAGTCGTGTTCACGATCAACGGAACGGCCAAGGCCGGATACTCCGTCCAGTACGTCCCGCTGGTCACCGCCGATCCGTCCGGGCGCCCCCTGCCAGTGCCGGGCGGAGCGGTGCTGCAGGTCGTCATCCGGGCCCCGGAACAAGGCGCGGACACCAGCGGGCACCAGCCGGGCCGTGTCCTCGCCGCCACCGGCGACTACCTCTACCCGTCCGCGCAGCTCGCGAGCTGGCCGTCGTTGCGGGCGGTGCGCTTCGCCGGCTTCTTCGAGGGCCAATGCACCTTCGCCGTCGGCACCCGGGCGAAGCTGCCGTTCCGCGTTCTCTCGCTGCCCGATCCGGTGAACCACGTCGAGCGCATCGCCCTCGACCTCGCCCACTGACCCGAAGGGAGGCCGCCGTGGAGCGGCTGAGCCCACTCGACGCGGCGTTCCTCGCGATCGAGGACGAAGACCCGCACGCCTCGCTGGCGATCGCTTCGCTCGCGATCGCCGGCGGACCGGCGCCGAGCCAGGAGGAATTCGCCGCCGCGGTGGCCGCCGGGCTGCCCCGGGTCCCCCGGTACCGGCAGAAAGTCCGGCGGGTCCCGTTCGATCTCGGCGCCCCGGTCTGGGTCGACGACGATTCCTTCGACCTGACGGCGCACCTCCGGCGGCTTTCCGTCCCGGCGCCGCACGACGAAGCCGCCCTGAGCGAACTCGTCGCGCTCCTCATGGCGGAACGGCTGGACCGCGGCCGCCCGTTGTGGCAGTTCTGGATCCTCGAAGGATTGCCGGAAGGGCGCTGGGCCCTGCTGTCCAAAGTGCACCATTGCCTCGCCGACGGGATCTCCGCGGCCGGGATGCAGCAATTGCTGTTCGCTCCGGCCGCACCGCCCGCCCCCGCGTCCGCGCAACCCGACCCGGGCGCCCTGCGGCTGCTGAAGTCGTCGCTCGGCGATCTCGTGACCGGGCCGTTCACCCAGCTCGGGACGATCGCCGGCAGTCTCTGGCATCCGCGTGCTCTCGCGCAGCGCGTCACCGACGTCGCGCACGGTCTCGCCACGCTGGCCGAGGCGCTGATGCCGGTCGCGCCGTCGTCGCTCGGCGGTCCGATCAGCGGCCCGCGCGGTTACGCGCTTTCCTCGGTCCCGCTCGCGGACGTGGCCGCTGTCGCCACCGCCTTCAAGGTCACCGTCAACGACGTGCTTCTCGCCGCGGTCACCGGCGGGTTCCGGGAAATTCTCGTGCACCACGGGGAAGAGCCAGCACCCGACAGCGTGCGGACCCTGGTGCCGGTCTCGGTGCGTCTGGGCAGCGACGCCGCGACGGGCAACGAGGTTTCCCTCCTGCTGCCGCTGCTGCCGGTGGATCTGCCCGATCCCGCGCAGCGGCTGGTCCGCGTGCACCACCGCCTCCGCGCCTGCAAAACCGGCAAGGAAGCCACCGCGGGCAAGTTCGTCGTCGCCGCGGCCGCGCGCGGACCGTTCGCCCCCGCCGCGTGGGCGCTCCGGGCCGCGCTACGGCTCCCCCAGCACAACGTCGTCACCGTGACCACGAACGTGCCCGGCCCGGCCGAACCGCTCACCGTGGCGGGCCGGGAAGTCGTGGCGCTCTACCCGTACGTCCCGATCGCCCTCCGCCTGCGGACGGGTGTCGCGATGGTGACCTATCGCGACCAGGTCTTCGTCGGGGTGACCGCCGACGCCGGGCTCGAGGCGGACGCTCAGCTGCTGGCCGGCTCCGTGGTCTCGGGCGTCGCCGCGCTCAAAGCCGAGGCGACCTCTTCCTCCAGCGCGGCGACGAGATCACCGGGTTTGGGCAGCAACCGCCGGTCGGTGCCGAACCCGAACCGCACCTGACCGGCGTAGCTGAACACGCACACCGTGATCGCTTGCTTGCCGGAACACGGCGCCCAGCCCACGATTCCCTCCACCCGCGCCCCCGCCAGCGTCCGCGCTTCGCGGGGGCCGGGCACGTTCGTCAGCACGCCGACCGCTTTCGCCGACAGGAGATCGCTCAGCCGTCCGGCGAGCGGGCCGGGCGCGCGGGCGATCAGGTGCTGCAGCCCGTAGTTCACCACCGGCTCGTAGGAATCCCGGATCCGCGCGACGCGGCGGTGGGTCTCGGCGAGCCGTTCGGCGAACGTGCGCAGTCCTCGCGGCAGCCGCGCGAACACCAGCGAGAAGTGGTTGCCGAGCCGGTCGGGCAGTTCCGCGTCGAACGCGGTGAGGCTGACCGGGACGAGCCACGGCAGGTCGGCACGCGCGCTGGCCTCCCCGTGCCGGTCCAGGTACCGGTCGAACGCTCCGGCGACCAACGCGGTGCACACGTCGTTCACTGTCGTGCCGGTGGCGTGGCCGAGGCCTGCCAGCGCCGCCAGCGGGACCGGGTCTCCCCAGGCCGCGGTCTTCTCCGTGCCCGGCTGCCCGGTCCACTCCGGCTCCGCTTCCCGGGCGAACGCCAATCCGGCCAGTCCGGTCGCGCTGTGCCGGAGCGAGGTCACCGCCGTCGCGGCCCGGTCGAGTGCCTGCCGGGGGCCTCCGCTCGTCGCTGCCGCTGCGAAACCCGTTGCCGCGGCGGCGATTCCGGCTGTCGCTGTCGCCGCGTACACCGGCACCGCGAGGAGGCTTTCGGCTACCGGCCCTGCTTTCGCCGCCCCTCGCTGAATCGCCGCGCCCAGCTCGTCGAGGGAGCGCACGACCGCCGCTCCGGCATGCGCGACCGGGCGCGTGCCGGGCGGACGGTGCGGAGCCGCACCCCCGACCCTGGCGGGCGGCAAGCCGTCGCCGGACTCTGGGTCGAGCAGGCTGAACAGCACCTGGGTCAGGCGGATCCCGTCGGCCATCGCGTGGTGCGTGCACACCACTACCGCACTGCCCGGGCCGTACCCCTGCAGCAGGTCGATCGTCCACAGTGGATGATCTGGATCAAGCGCGCCGCCCCGCCGGGCCGCCACGAACTCCTGCAGCTGCGCCCGCGTTCCCGGGCTCTCCAGAGTGCTGATCCGCAGGTGCCGGCCGAGATCGAAGTCCGGATCGGTTTCCCAGTGCGCGCCCGCCGGACGCCGCAGGTAGACCGGGTAGCGGGCGAGCAGGCGGTCCGCGACGACCGACCGGAGCCGGTCCGGGTCGACCGGGGTGGCCGTCCAGAGCACTGAGGTGACGGTCATCCGGTTCTCCGGCCGGTCCAGCCGCAGCCACAACGCGTCCTGCGCGGCGATCCGCGGCGCGGGCAGCCCGGTCACGACTCCCGCCCGCCCTGGTCGAGACGGAACGGCGGGTATTCGTCAGTGAGCAATGCGACGTAGGCGGCGACGCGCAGCGCCCAGCGGTCCAGGCCGAGCACGAAATCGAACACCGGACGCGGGTACGCACCGGTGCACGCCAGCACGATCGCGGCGATGAGCACCAGCACGGCGATCAGTCCGCCGCCCCAGCCCGCCGACGAATGCGACGGCGACCAGCCGCCGCCCGCGAACACGGCGACGACGATCAGGTGCGGCAGCGCCAGCAGCCACCACTTGACGAGCACGAGCCCGCGGGAAAGTCTTTCGGGATAAGCGATTTCGAGCCGCGCCGGGTAGTCCGGGACGTCCGCCAGGGTGAACGGCGGATAGCGGTCGGTGCCCAGCGCGGCGTAACCGTAGTAGTGCACCCGCCAGCTCCAGCGCAGCACCCCGACGGTGAACGCGAACAGCGGGCGCGGATAGCGGCCGGTCGCCAGGATCGCGAAAAACGCGCAAAGCCACGCCAGCGGAAACACGATCCACAGCAACGACAGCACGATCAAATGCGGGATCAGCAGCAGCCATTTGACCAGCCACAGCCAGCGCGAGAGCGATTCGTCCAGATCTGCCTCGACCCGGACCGGTGCGGTAGCCGCTTCGATGCTCATCCGCCAAGATTCGCCGGGTTCCGCGCTTTCCGGCCAGAGCAGGAAGTCCCTGGCAGAGGGGACGAAATCGGCCCCAGGTCCAGCCCTGCCGCCCTGGCGGCGCAGCGGCTCGCGGGCCGAAGCTGAACCTCCCATCGTCGCGAGGGAGATCCCATGAGCGCACCGGAAACCCGCGAACTGCTCGGCGACCGGTTCATCCCGAAGCCGCATTTCTCGCTCGTCCGGCACGCGATCGTCGACGCGCCGGTCGAACAGACCTACGCCGCGGCCCGCGAGGTCGACCTCACCGACCTCCACAGTGGACTCGCCACGGTCGCGGCCAGGCTCCGCGAGCTGCCCGCCCGGTGGCGGGCGCGGCGGCACGGCCCGCCCCGCCGCCCGACCCGGCTGACCGTCGACGACCTCGCCGCCGGCACCGAATGGGCGCTGCTCGGCGAACATCCCGGCAGCGAGTTCGCGCTCGGGGTGGCGGGGAAATTCTGGCGGCCGGTCGTCGTCTGGCGACGGGTCGGGCCGGACGAGTTCGCCGCGTTTTCCGAGCCGGGCTGGGGAAAACTCGTCCTCACGGTCGGCGTGCGGCCCTACGGCGCGCACCGGAGCCTGCTGACGCTCGACACCCGCGTGCTGCTGACCGACCCGCCGAGCTGGCTCAAGTTCCGCCGGTACTGGCGGGTGGCCTCGCCGTTCGCGCTGGTGGTCCACGCCGGCTTGCTGCGTACGATCGCGCAGGACGCCCGCCAGCGCGCGCTCGACGCCTACCGCCGCGAGGACGGCTGACTCCCGGTCACCGCCGGACGGCGTAGAGCGCGGCCGCGTCGTCCCGCTGCTCGGCAACGGTCGTACCCGCCGCGCTTCCACGCGGCGAACGCTGAGGCGTCGAGGAACGGCAGCCGGTCCCGGCCACCACGCACTGGTCGATCGGCCAGTGCGCTCGCAGCATGTCCTCGAGCCAGGCCGTCGCGACGTTCTTGCCGTTCGCGGTGACGAGCGGTCTTTCTTGCGGGCCGGACACGGTGAGGAAGCCGTCGCGGACCGCGCCGGGGTCGCCGGTCCGGGGTCAGAGGTCTACACGATCGACGCCGGGTCGGCTGCCGCGCTGGGCCTCGCGCCGCGCAGCCGCCCGGCTCCAGCCCCGTCAGCTCGGCCAGATCGTCGATGACCAGCGTCTGATCCGGCTTCGCCTCCCGGGGTTCGCGTTCACTTCCGGCTCGGCTGGGTGCGCGACCGGAGCCCCGCGCCCCACTCGCGCGCCCGCTCGGCCTCTCCGGCGGACAGTTCTGTCTCGTCGCCGTGCACCTCGACGAAAAAGCTCTCCTCCGGAGCCAGCGGCGGATGGCCGAGGTCGCGCAGCAGTTTCCCGACCGTGCGGGCAGCCGAACCGGTCAGCCAGCGCGGTTTGCCGAGCCGGGTGTCGAACACCGCGGTGTCCATCGCCGGGGGCAGGACGCCGAACTCGCCGAGCCATTCCCGGATCCCGGGTTCGCGGGTGCGGACGCCCTCCGGCCGCTGTCCGGCCGCCGCCTTGCGCGTCGACGGGCGGCTCAGGCCGTGCGCGTGCGTCGGAGCCCCGATCACCAGCAGGTCGTAGCCGTCGAGTTTCCGCGGAGCCCCGTCGACCGGGTACAGGTCCGCGGTGTCCAGCCCGGCGGCGACCGCCCTGGCGACTTCCTCGGTATTGCCGAACATGGATTCGTACACGACGATCGCGTGCATCGCGTTCCCCTTTCTCATCGGAGCGGTGCGAGCCGGCGGACGGAACATCCTCGGTTTCCCGGGGAGACGGCGGCCGGCCGGAATGCGTGCCACCGGCCCGGAATCCGGGCCCGGACAGCAGATTCCGGGTGACAAGGCCGGTCGTCCCCCTTGTGGGGAAGCTGACCGCCGTCCTGATCTCGCAGCGGATCCGTGCGCGGTCCGTTCATCGCGGTCCTGCCCCTTCCGGCCGCCGCCCAGCTTGCGGCAGGGAAGGCTGGTCGCGAGAGGGGCGCAAGTCCCCCGCGGGGACGACGACTGTCCCCGGGTCGCGCCCGGCCCGCCCTCCGTCCCGCGGCCTGGGGTCTTTGGCCCCTTCCCCTGCCCGGCCCCGATCGCGTTGGCTGGGCGGAATCCGACGAGAGGCGCCTGACATGCAGACCGTGGACGTCGGCGAACTGGCGGTATCGGCGTACCGCACGGTCGCCCCGGACTGGATTCTCGACGCGCTCGGCACGGTCGCCGGACGGCTGCGCGGGGCCAGGGTCCTCCACCTCAGCGCGACCCCGTACGGCGGCGGGGTGTCGGAGCTTCTCCGGTCCGTGGTCCCGCTGTACCGGGACCTCGGCGTGCACGCGACATGGAAGATCATCAGCGGCGAGCCGCCGTTCTTCACCGCCACCAAGAAGCTGCACAACGCGCTGCAGGGCGCGCCCGCTCCGCTCACTCCCGCCGAGCGCGCCGTCTACGAAGAAACCGCGCGGCGCAACGCGGCCGATCTGTCCGAGGACGGATTGCGAGACTGGGACTTCGTGTTCGTGCACGATCCCCAGCCCGCCGCCCTCCGGTCCTTTGTGGACCAGACGAACGCGAAGTGGGTGTGGCGGTGCCACATCGACACCTCCCAGCCGCAGCCGGAAGCGTGGGACTACGTCGCGAAGTTCGTCGACGGCTACGACGCGACCGTGTTCACCCTCGCCGCGTTCGTCCCCCGGTCGCTGTCCGCCGACCGGGCCGACATCATCCCGCCCGCCATCGACCCGCTCAGCCCGAAGAACCTGTCGCTGGACGACCGGACCGCGCACGCCGTGCTCAACTGGATCGGCATCGATCCGGCCCGGCCGCTCATCACCCAGGTCTCCCGTTTCGACCCGTGGAAAGACCCCCTCGGCGTGATCGCGGCCTACCGGCTCGTGCGCGACGAGGTCCCCGGGCTCCAGCTCGCGCTCGTCGGGTCGATGGCGCTGGACGACCCGGAGGCCTGGGACGTCTACCGCGCCATCACCGACGCGACCAGGACCGATCCCGAGGTGCACGTCTTCACCAACCTCACCGGCGTGGGCAACGTCGAGGTCAATGCTTTCCAGCGGACCTCGAAAGCGATGGTGCAGAAGTCGGTCCGCGAAGGATTCGGTCTCGTCGTGTCCGAGGCGCTGTGGAAAAACACGCCCGTGGTCGCGGGCCGGGCAGGCGGCATCCCGCTCCAGGTCGCCGACGGAAGCGGCGGCGTCCTCGTCGATTCGCCCGAGGAGTGCGCCCGGGAACTGTCCGCGCTGCTCGCCGACCACGCACGCGCGGCGGCCCTCGGCGCGGCCGGGCACCAGCGCGTCCGCAGGCACTTCCTCATCCCGCGGCTCGTGCTCGACGAACTGACCCTGCTCGACGGCCTGGCGCACGGCGACCCGCCCGGCGCGCTCATGACCCGCCACGGCACCAGGGATCCCGTGTGCGGGCTGTCGCTCGTGCCTGGCGACGCGTCGTTCACCGCGACCCGCGACGGCACGCAGCTCTCCTTCTGCTCGGCCGGCTGCCGGGACGATTTCCTCGCGACGGGCGGGAAAGGACGATCATGACCACGCGTCCGTGGCACGGCGGCCAGTTGCGCTGGAACAGCGAAACCCAAGCCTGGTCGATCCTGGCTCCCGGCAGGCAGGACCGTCCGCACGTCAGCGGCAGCGCCGGATGCCCGTTCTGCCCCGGCCCCGGGGAGGACACCCCGCCGGAGACCTGGCGGCTGCCGGACGGCGACGACTGGCTCGTCCGCGCCGTGCCGAACCGGTACGCACTGTCCGACCGGCACGAGATCGTCATCGAATCGCCGCGCCACGACTGGGATTTCGCGACCGCGACCGTCGCCGAGACGGCCAACGTGCTCTCGGCGTGGCAGTCCCGGCACCGCGCTCTGCGCGACGGCGCCGCCCAAGTCGCGGTTTTCCGCAACCACGGCGCCGCGGCCGGTATTTCTCTCGGCCATCCCCATTCCCAGGTCGCCGGATTGCCCGTGCTCTCCGAGGCGGCCCGCCGGAACCTCGAAATCGCTCGCGCGCACCACGCCGTGACCGGGCGCAGGCTCGCCGAGGACGTGCTCACCGTGGAATTGAGCACGGAGAGCCGAATCGTCTGCGCGGACGAGGAAATAGTCGCCTTCAGCCCGTTCGCCGCGGCCGCGAGCTACGAGGTGTCTTTCGTGCCGCGGACGCCTGCCGCGGATTTCGCCGCCGCGCCGCGTTCGACTGTCGTCGCGCTCGCGCGTTCCTTGCGGGCGGTGCTGGCCGCGCTGCGCGCCGAACTTTCCGACCCGGCCTACAACCTCGTGGTCCACACCGCGCCGACCGGATACGAGAAAGCCCCGTACGCCGCGTGGTCGGTGCAGCTCCTGCCTCGGCTGGAAATCGCCGCCGGTCTGGAACTCGCCACCGGGGTGCCAGTCGTCACCGTCGCCCCGGAAACGGCGGCGGCCAGGCTGCGCGCGCGGATCGCGCCCAGCCTGGTGTCCTGAACCAGCCCGGAATGAAGGAGGAGCAGCGATGCAGGCATCGAAGTTCGTCGTGGTCGGGGTGGACGGCTCCAGCGCGAGTGTCGGCGCGCTGCTCTGGGCCTCCGCCGCGGCAGCCGCCAGCGGGGCGGAACTGCACGTCGTCAACGCCTGGCTGCACGACCCGCTTCTTGACGACCTCTCGGTCGGGCGGAGCGTCGACGAGGCCGCGGCGGCGCATCTGGCCGAACTGGAGGCATTCGTCGCGGAAACCGTCACGGACCCGCCCGCGGCAGTGCGGTGCTCGGCTCCGGAAGGCGATGCCGCGAGCATGCTGATCGACCACGCCCGCAACGCGGCGCTGCTCGTCGTCGGCAGCCACGGCAAGGGAATGGTCCGGCACGCGCTCACCGGATCGGTGAGCACCGCCTGCCTGCGGCGCGCGTCCTGTCCGGTCGCCGTCGTGCCGCCCCGTGCACTGGCCCCGGGAAGCCGGCTCGGCCGGAAGGTCTCGGAGATCACCGGCGGCTGACCCGCGCGAGGAGACTCAGTTCCGCGGCACGGACGCCTCCGGCTCTTGCGCGCGCGGTTCGCTCAGCAGCCGCCGCACGGTCCGCACCACCTCGGGGACCGCCGCCTCGACCGCGGGCGTCAAGCCGGTTCCCAGCCCGAGGTCCTCCGCCTCGACCGCGTAGACGACCAGTTTCCCCGGCATCCGCCCGAGCGCGGCGCCGAGCCGCACCGCGTCCGGGATGCCGAGCGCGTGCGAGCCGCCCGCGGTCACCGTGTGCGGCCACTGGTCCACAGTGGAATTCCAGACCCGGCCGGGAGTGCTGGGCTCGCAGAGCACCGCGTCGACCACGACCGCGGTGTCCACTTCGGACCAAGCGGTGAGCAGTCCGGCCGGTTCGCCGTCGCAGAGGACGAGCCGGACGCCGGGGATCGGCTCCTCCTCCAGCGCGGTGAGCACCGCCAGCGCCACCCCGTCGTCGCACCGGTACTCGTTGCCGACGCCGATCACGACCGCCCGGTTCACTGGTCCTCCCTGGCGAAATCGAGGAAGTGCGCCGCGCAGGAGATGCACGGGTCGTAGTTCCGGATCGTGCGCTCGGCCAGCGCGGTCAGCGCGGCGTCGTCGGCGTCGAGGCGTTCGCCGAGCACGTGCCGCAGGTCGGCTTCGATCGCGGCCTGGTTCTGCGAGGTCGGCGGCACGATGGTGGCGGACCGGATCAGGCCCGCCGCGTCGAGTTCGTACCGGTGGTACAGCGTGCCCCGGGGCGCTTCGCTGATCCCGTGGCCGATCGCTTCGCGCGGCGGCACTTCGACGTGTGCCCGCGGCGGCCGTTCGTACTCGTCGAGGATGCGCAGCGCTTCCTCGACCGCGTACACGATCTCGACCCCGCGGACGAGAATGCTGCGGAACGGGTTCCGGCAAGCCGGTCCCAGCCCGGCTTCGGCGGCGACCTGGCGGGCAGTCTCCGACAGCTGGTCCGAGTTCAGCGTGTACCGGGCGAGCGGGCCGGTCAGGTAGCAGCGGCCGCCGAGTTCCGCGTGCAGGGCGGTGGAATGCGGGACCTGCTTTTCCACGACGTGCGAAGGGAATTCGGCGGGCGGGAACTCCAGTCCGGAGGCGGTCCGCAGCTGCCCGGCGGCGATCGCGTACCTTCCCGGTTCCGCGGCGGCGAGCAGGTCGTGGCCGAGTTCGACGTCGGGGAACTCGAATCCGGCGGTCCACCGCACGGTGGCGATCGCGTCGTCGAGAGCCCGCCGCAGCGTTTCGGCCAGCGGCCGCAGCTCGGCCCTCGGCGGGAGCGAGTAGAACCCGCCGACCCGGACGTTGACCGGATGGATCGCGCGCCCGCCCACCGTCTCCATCAGCGCGTTCCCGGCCTTTTTCAGCGCGAGGCCGCGCTCGACGAGGTCCCGGTGGCCGTTCGCCAGCGCGATCGCGTCCGGCAGCCCGAGGAAGTCCGGGGCGTGCAGCAGATAGATGTGCAGCGCGTGGCTGGAAATCCACTCGCCGCAGTAGAGCAGCCTGCGGACCTCCGCGAGCGGCCGGTCGAGCACGACCCCGCAGGCGTCCTCGATCGCGTTGCACGCGCTGGTCTGGTACGCCACCGGGCAGATCCCGCAGATCCGCGCGGTGATGTCCGGCGGTTCGGTGTGCGCGCGGCCGCGCAGGAACGCCTCGAAAAACCGGGGCGGTTCGTAGATGTTCAGCTCCGCGCGCTCCACCCGCCCGCCGGAGATCCGCACCCGCAGGGCGCCCTCCCCTTCGACCCGGGCCAGCGAGCTGACCTTGAGCTGCCTGCTGCGATGACTCATTTCTCCCCCGGTTCGCGTCGCGTCTCGGCGACGGTGAAGGTGCTGAACACCCGGTCCACGTCGCCCTCGCTCATCCCCCGCGAACGCAGCAGCGGAATGAGCACTGGAGTGTTGGGCTTCGCCATCGGCCCGAAACAGCCGAAGCAGCCTCGCCGCACGCCCGGACACAGCGCGCCGCAACCGGCCCGGGTGACCGGGCCGAGACACGGCGTGCCGCCCGCCACGAGCACGCAGGTGAGCCCGCGCCGTTTGCATTCGGTGCAGACGCTGGTGTCCGGCAGATCCGGTCGCCTCCCGGCCAGCAGCGCGGTGATCGTGCCGAGCAGCTGGCCGCGGTCGATCGGGCAGCCGTGCAGTTCGTAGTCCACCGGCACGTGCGCCGAGATCGGGGTCGAGGTCGCCAGTGTTTCGACGTACTCCGGGTGGGCGTACACAATGGACGCGAACTCCCCCACGTCGGCGAAGTTCCGCAGCGCCTGCACGCCGCCCGCGGTGGCACAGGCCCCGATCGTCACCAGGATTTTCGAAACGGCCCGGACGTGCTGGATCCGCTCCAGATCTCCCGGCGTGGTCACGGATCCTTCGACCAGCGACACGTCGTACGGTCCGGGAAGCACGGTGCTGGACGCCTCGAGGAAATGCGCGATCCGCACCTGCTTGGCCAGTTCCAGCAGTTCGTCCTCGCAGTCGAGCAGCGTCAGCTGGCAGCCGTCGCAGGAGGCGAACTTCCATACCGCGAGCGTCGGGACGGCCATCACAGCTCCTTCACCGCGAGCAGCGGGCCCGCGATCGTGTAGTCGACGACCGGGCCGTCCCGGCAGACCAGCAGCGGGCCGAGCTGGCAGTGCCCGCACAGCCCGATCCCGCATTTCATGGCCCGCTCCAGCGAGACCCGGATCGCGGCCGCCGGGATCTCCTTGTCCCGCAGCACTTCCGCGCACGCGCGCATCATCGGCTCGGGGCCGCAGAGGAACGCGCGGGTGTTCGAGGGATCGAGGGTCAGCGACGCGAGCGGCGCGGTCACGAAGCCGACCGGACCGGTCCAGCCCTCGGCCGGGCGGTCCACGGTGCGGATGACCTCGACGTCGTGCCGCCGTGTCCAGGAATCCAGCTCGTGCGGGAAAAGGAACTCCTCCGGGGTCCGCGCCCCCGCCACCACGACGAGCCGCCGGTAACGCTCGCGTTCCTCCAGCACCGCGGCGAGCACCGGCCGCAGCGGGCACAGTCCCGCGCCGCCCGCGACGATCACGACGTCGCGGCCCGCCGCGTCCTCGACGTCCCAGCTGGTGCCGTACGGCCCGCGCACGCCCACCACGCTTCCCAGGGCCAGGTCGTGCAAAGCCCGGCTGACCGCACCGACCGCGCGGATCGTGTGCGCCGGCCCCGGCCCGCTGACCGAGATCGCCGCCTCGCCGACGCCGTGGGCATACAGCATCATGAACTGCCCGAGCCGCGCCTGGCGCACCGGTTCGCGCACCGGCTCCAGCCGCAGGGTGACCGAGTCCGCCGTCTCCACGACCCGTCCGGCCACCCGGTAGGGCACCGGAAGCATCGGTTCGGCGGTCATCCGGGAGCTCCGGTCAGCTTCGCCGCTTCCTCGGTGATGTCGATCCCGGCCGGGCACCAGGCGATGCACCGGCCGCAGCCGACGCAGCCGGAGGAACCGAACTGCTCGTGCCAGGTGCCGAGCTTGTGGCTGAACCACTGCCGGTACCGGCTCGCCCCCGACGTCCGGACGCTCCCGCCGTGCACGTAGGAGAAATCGATTTCGAAGCAGGACGCCCAGCGCTGGCTGCGCCCGGCGTGCCCGCCGGCGAGGTCGGTGTGGTCCTCGGTGGTGGTGCAGAAGCACGTCGGGCACACCATCGTGCAGTTCGCGCAAGTGAGGCACCGGCCGGCGACTTCTTCCCACTGCGGGGATTCCCGGCCCTCCCGGATCGCCGCGGGCAGGTCGGCCTCGGGCATCGCCCGGCCCATCCGGTCCGCCGCCGCGGCGACCTCCGCCCGGGCTTCCGCGGCCTCGGACGACGACGCCGGGCGGGTGCGGATCCGGTCCAGCATCCGCAGCCCCGCCGCGCTGCCGGACTCGACGACGAAACGGTGCTCCCCCGCGCCCCAGCGCTCGGTCAGCGCGAGGTCGTAACCGGGACCGGCCGCGGGCCCGGTGCCCATCGAGGCGCAGAAGCACACCCCGCCCGGTTCGGTGCAGTTCGCCGCGATCACGAACAGTTCGCTCCGGCGGCGCCGGTACGCGCCGTCCGGATGGGCTCCCGCGCCGAGCACCCGGTCGAGAATCGCGATCGCAGCCAGGTCGCAGCCGCGCACCCCGAGGAACGCGTAGCGGACGTGCTCGGGCTCGGGCTCGGTGAACCGGCCGTCCGGGCCGGCTTCGAAAAGCTTGCGGTGCGGCGGATGCAGGTAACGTTTCCACGCCTGCGGCCCGGCCGAATGGCCGAATACGGCGCCGTCGTCGCGGCGGCGCAGCTGGTATTGCCCGGGCCCGGTCGTCACGCCCCAGCCCGCGGGCAGTTGCGCGGCGCAATCCAGTTCCGCCAGCACGATCGCGTCGTCGCGCACGGTCGGGCCGATCACCCGGTACCCGTCCGCGATCAGCGCGCCCATGAGCGCGTCCAGTCCGGCGAAGTCGATCGTCACCGCGTCGCCGCCGGTCCTCTCGTCAGCCTCCACTCCGCACACTGAACCGGGACAGCTCGGACGCGGCCTAGAGCCGAAGGTCACCGATGAACCCGATCAAGGGACCAAAGCCACTTCGCCGGGTACTTCCTGCCCCTGTCCGCGGCGACCGTCCTCGCGAGACGGTGACGCCGAAGCGCGTGGCAGGAGGGCAGCGATGGCGGACATCCCGGGCGACGGCCGGGTGCGGATCGACGTCCGGGGCACCGTGCAGGGCGTCGGATTCCGGCCGTTCGTCCATCGTCTCGCCACCGGACTGGGTCTCGACGGCGACGTCCGCAACGCGGGCGGCCGCGTCGTGATCCGCCTGGCGGGCAACCGAATCGGCGATTTCGTCGCGGCGCTCACCTCCGCCGCGCTGCCGCACGCCCGCGTCACCGGGGTCGAGGTGACCGGCCTGCCCGCCCGCGAGGTGCTCGCCCCCGGGTTCCGGATCGCGCCCAGCACCGCGGGCCGCGGCGGCGAGGTGCCGCCGGACCTGGCCACCTGCCCGGACTGCGTCCGCGAACTGTTCGACCCGGCCGACCGCAGGCATCGCTATCCGTTCCTGTCGTGCACCGCCTGCGGCCCGCGAGCGACCATCCTCCGGCGGCTGCCGTACGACCGGTCCCGCACTTCGATGCGAGCGTTCCCGCTCTGCCCGTACTGCACGGCCGAGTACCGCGATCCGGCCGACCGGCGTTTCCACGCCGAACCGATCGCCTGCCCCGAATGCGGGCCACAGATCGCGTGGTCCGCAGCCCGAGGGGAGGACGCTCTCGCCGCGGCGTGCGCGGTACTCGCCGACGGCGGAATCGTCGCGGTGAAAGGGCTGGGCGGCTTTCAGCTGGTGTGCGACGCCGCCGACGAATCCGCGGTGCAGCGCCTCCGCCGGGGCAAGGCACGCCCGGCCAAACCGCTCGCAGTCCTCGCCCGCGGACTTGCCGGAGCCCGCGAACTGTCCTCAGTGAACAACACGGCGGCGGAGCTGCTGACCTCGGCCGAAGCTCCCATCGTCCTGCTCCCCCGCCGCACCGGCGCTCCGCTCGCCGAAGGAATCGCACCCGGGCTCGGCGAGGTCGGCGTCTTCCTCCCGACGACGCCGCTGCACCATCTCCTGCTGGCGACGCTGTCCCGCCCGCTCGTCGTGACGAGCGGCAACCGCTCCGGCGGCCCGATTTTCGTCGACGACGCCGACGCGCGGGCGACGCTCGGCCCGATCTCCGACGGCATCCTCGGCCACGACCGGCCGATCTGGTCTCGCTACGACGATTCCGTCGTCCGCGTCACGAACAGCCGCGGCAGCGTCGTCCGCCGAGCGCGGGGGTACGCACCAGCGGCGCTGCCCTTGCCGTACGCCGCGTCCGAACCGCTGCTGGCGCTCGGAGCCCAGCTGAAGCACACCTGCACGCTGGCTCGCGACGGGCTGGCCCATCTCGGCCCGCACACCGGCGACCTGGAGAACGCCGAGACGTTCGCGGCGTTCGAGCGCACCGCCGGGGACCTGCTCCGATGGCACGAAACCGAGCCGTCCTGGTGCGCGCACGACCTGCACCCCGGCTACCTGTCGACCCAGTACGCCAGCCGCTGGCCCGAAACGCGGCGGATCGCCGTCCAGCACCACCACGCGCACGTCGCGGCGACCGCCGCCGAGCACGGCGTGACCGAACCGTTCGTCGGGGTCGCACTGGACGGGCTGGGCCTCGGCGCCGACGGCACGTTGTGGGGCGGCGAAATCCTGCTCGCCGGGCACCAGGACTTCCAGCGGTTCGGCCGGTTCGCGACCGCTCCGCTGCCGGGCGGCGCCGCGGCGGTGCGCCGCCCGGCCCGGATGGCGCTGGGCTATCTCTACGGGGCCGAAGCGCTGGGCTCCCGATTCCCCGAGCACCTCGCCGCCTCGCTGCTGTCCAGAGTGGACGATCGGGAGCGAACCGTTGTCCGCACCGCGATCGCGCGTGGAATCAACAGCCCCCGCGCGTCCAGCGCCGGCCGGCTTTTCGACGCGATGAGCGCGTTCCTCGGCCTCTGCGACGACAACAGCTACGAAGGCGAAGCCGCTGTCCGCCTCGAAGCGGCCGCAGCGGGTCACGACGCCCGCGCCCCTCTGGAGTGGGAACTGCACGAGCAAGACGGCCTCTGGGTCTACGACCCCGTGCCCACCCTGTGTGACGCGCTGCGTTCCGTGCCGGACGCTCCGGTCGGCGAGGTCGCCGCGCGGTTCCACCGCACGGTCGCCGAGGTCGTCGTCGCCATGGCCGCGAAGGCAGCGGCGGCGCTGGGCACCGACGTCATCTGTCTCGGCGGCGGAGTCTTCCAGAACAGCCTGCTGACCGCTCGCGTCCTCGACGGCCTCGCCGGGGCGGGGCTGCGTGCGCGCGCCGGCGAGCGCGTCCCGATGAACGACGGCGGCGTCAGCTACGGCCAGGCGGCGGTCGCCTGTGCCCGGATGAGCGGGAGGTGAGTGCGATCTGCCTCGGGATTCCCGGCCGGATCGTCGAAGTGGCCGACGGCCCGGCGCTGCGCATGGGCACGGTCGACTTCGACGGCGTACGGCGGCCAGTGTGCCTGGCCTACGCGCCCGACGCGGACGTCGGCGACTACGTGATCGTGCACGTCGGGTTCGCGATCAGCCGCGTCGACGAGGCGGAGGCCGCCAAGACCCTGGCTGTGCTCCGGGCGATCCCGGACGCGCTGGAAAGCGAACTCGGACCGGAGGCTGCCCGGTGAAATATCTCGACGAATACCGCGATCCGGTGCTGGCCCGGCGGCTGCTGGCCGAACTGCGGGCGACCGCGACCCGGCCGTGGGCGATCATGGAGGTGTGCGGCGGCCAGACGCACACGCTGGTCCGCCAGGGCATCGACGAACTGCTGCCCAGCGGGATGCGGATGATCCACGGGCCCGGCTGCCCGGTCTGCGTGACTCCGCTGGCGACCATCGACAAGGCCGTCGCCCTCGCCGCGCGCCCGAACGTGATCTTCACCAGCTACGGCGACATGCTGCGGGTGCCCGGCACAGCCGGGGATCTGCTCGGCGTCAAGGCTCGAGGCGGCGACGTCCGGGTGGTGTACACCCCGCTCGACGCGGTGGCGATCGCGCGGGACAACCCGGACCGCGAGGTGGTGTTCTTCGCCGTCGGGTTCGAGACCACCGCCCCGGCCAACGCGATGGCCGTGCTGCACGCCGCCGCCGCCTCGGTGCCCAACTTTTCCGTGCTGGTCAGCCACGTCCTGGTGCCGCCCGCGATCACCGCGATCCTCGACGCGCCGGACAACCAGGTGCAGGCCTTCCTCGCCGCCGGGCACGTGTGCGCGGTGATGGGCTGGACCGAGTACGAGCCGATCGCCGCGAAGTACGGAGTGCCGATCGTGGTGACCGGCTTCGAGCCGCTCGACCTGCTCGAAGGCATCGTGCTCGCGGTGCGCCAGCTCGAAACCGGCCGCGCGACCGTCGAAAACCAATACGCGCGCGCGGTCCGCCGCAGCGGGAACACCGCGGCCCAGGACGCCGTGCGGCAGGTTTTCCGGATCATCGAACGAACCTGGCGCGGGATCGGCCCGATCCCGGCGAGCGGGCTCGCGCTGACGCCCGCTTTCGCCGCCTACGACGCCGAACAGCGTTTTCCCGGCGGCGAATCCCGTGCCGTCGAACACCCCGACTGCATCGCCGGGCAGATCCTTCGCGGCACCGCGGTGCCCACCGACTGCTCCGCCTACGGCACCCGCTGCACCCCGCTCACCCCGCTCGGCGCGCCGATGGTCTCCGCGGAAGGAACGTGCGCGGCGTTCCACCACGCCGGACGCCGCCCGCGGGCTTCCAGCTGTCCGTGAAGGGCTCCTTGAGGGAATCTGATTCCCTCAAGGAGCCCA